>JBFHON010000130.1:0-8058 GCA_041593295.1 Oceanococcaceae bacterium
CAGCGTGGCTTCCAGCGCATGGTTGGCGCTCATCCAGTAAATGATGCGGCTGGTCATGTCGACCAGTTCCTCGAAGCTGTTCACCGCAGCAGGAAAACCATTCACCTGGCCGGCCGTGGCCGCATCGGCACAGTAGTTCTGCACTTCGTGGTCATCGCGCACGTCGGCATCCGAGCGGTAGTACAGCGAGAGGTAGTTCCGCGCCCAGTTGCGAATCACCGGCAGCAGGCCGTTGTCGTCCAGCTGGGGAAAATCCTCAATGGCCGCAAACGCGTTCGGGCCACTGCGATCCACTGCCGTGCTGTGCTCGACAAAGTGGTAAAAACCGGCCCGTGAAACCGTCGCGTCAAGGAAGGTCTGTCCGGTCCAGCCGGTGACCTTGTCCATCATCCCGGTCAGCAGTCCCTGGTCGGGCTGACCATAGGAATGGCTGTCATTGACCATCTGGGTGCCGGTATCCCAGAAGATACCCGAGTGATTGTTGGCAATGAGCGCCTGAAAATGCGGTTCCAGCAATGCGCGCAGCGGGTGCTGACGCGGGATCGTGCGATAGAAGCTGACCGCCATCGGCGCGCTGTAGACGTGCATCGACAGGTGGTCGACGACCCCGCTCATGGCGTACATGCTCATGAACACCGTCTTGGCCATCTGCCATGACCAGTAATCATCCGTGGGTGTCAGGATGTCCGACAGGGGGCGGTCCGGGTCCTGCTGGTTGCTCTCCTTCCAGGCCTGACGCTCGGCAGCATTTGCCGGCGCATCCTGTGTGCACTGGATGGCAATCAACTTCAGCGGGCCACCGCTGCGGGGGACCGCAAACAGGGCGATCGGGGTGTAGAAACGGCCCCCGGCAGAATGCGTCGCCGGTGGCCGCTGGTTGAATTGCTGGTACTCCTTGTAATCGACGATGAACACCCGCTCCTCGGCCATGGCCTGATCCAGGTCGTCATGGCGGAACGCCGCCGTACGCCGGAACATCTCGTTGGTCACCCGGAAGTTGTCCTGGTGACGGGTGTAGGGCGCGATGCGCGGGAACGGTGTCGCATGCGCCAGCTGGACCCAGCCGATCACATCGTCATCACGAAATTCGGCATCGAAGGGCTGGCGGGGGTAGCGTTCCGGCAGTGGCGGGTAGAAGTCGAAGGTTCCGATATCCGCAGCCCGGGTCGCCGGTGCCAGTGTCAGGATCGGGTCCAGCGCATTCACGCGGAAGTAATTGGGCCCGCCCCCGTCAGTCAGGTTCTCGGTCACCACAGACAGCAGGCGCGTGATGTTGTTGCTGATTTCGGTGTTGGTCGCCCACAGGTGCCAGTTGCGATCGAAGTAGTAGAACAGCGGCTCATAGATATCGACCGCATCATCACCCGGGTCCGAGTCATCGCCGGTGCCGAACTGGTCTTCCTGGGCGTACTGATCGCGTTGCTCGGGGTCGCCGCGCAGCGCCCAGTTGGTGTTGCGCACCACCTGCCGGGCGCCCCGGTTGCCGTGCACCGCCGCGCCGGGGAGCAGCTCGTAGTCAAACCAGTTCTCGTCCAGGGCGACTGTCAACTCGGCATCGCGGCGCTGCTGCTCTTCCGGGCTGGCGCGCAGGTACAGGCGCGGGAAAGGGTAAATCGACTGCTCGGCGTATCCGGCCCCGGTGCCGAAATATCCGGGGCTGACTTCGTCATAGACCCGGCCCGGCCCCAGCGGCAACGGCAGAATCGCATCCTTCTTGGGAGTGCTCACGATATTGTTGTCTCCTCGCCTCGTCTGACCCGCCAACGAATGCACGCGGTGTCGACAAGGTCTTTTCATGCTGAAGTGGGGATTATTCGCTGCAAGCGGCCCCACAGCCAGACTCGAGCGTGCCAATCTGATAGGCAATTCGCGCCACCCGGACCGAGCCCTCGACTCCGGCCTGGCGGCGGACCGCGCAGGATACCCGGGGACCATGCCGTGTTGCTCGCCCGGCTGCGCAAAAGGATCAGACACGGCTTGAAAAATCCGCGCCGCCGTCAGAAAGTGAAAGCCGGATTCGGAGGGAGTGAAACAGATGACGGAGGCGGACAAGCCCGGGACCCGCAGCAGGCTGCGCTGGCCACTGCGATTTCTGTTGCTTGCGGGGTTGCTGGTTCTGGGGGCGACCACCGTGGTGCGTGACATGACCGTGTTGCTGGTCGTTTTCGGCCTGCTCATGCTGCTGGTCGGCATCCCGGTCGGGCTGTGGCGACGGCGACTGGGCCGGGCGGAAATCCTTGCGGTGCTCGCCGGCACGACGGCTCTGTTCGTGCTGTGTGTGCGCTATCTGTACCTGGAGCCCATGCTCTGTGCACAGCCGCCGGGCTACCCCCATGCACTGAGCTTCGAGCGCAGCGGCGAAGTGGCCGCGCGTGGCGGCGGCAGTGTAACCGCTGATGACGGCAGCATTTCCATTCGCTTTTCGGCGCAGGCCCGTCCCGAAGCGAACTATGTCCCGGTCACCCTGAGCAAGCTGCGAAGCGCCCGGATGCTGGCGGACTACGAAGTCGGCCAGTTGTCCAGCCAGGAACTGTATGTCGCAGCGGGCTACTGGGCCTCTGCTGATGCCAGCGCCGAGACGGCGATGCAGTCAGGCCGGCTCCGGGTATGGCGGCTGCCGGTGTTCGGCCGCAGCGACGACGACTTCCTGCCGCTGGGCGACCTGACCGGCGAAATCACGCTGCCGGCAGCCGCCCGGGTCAAGGACACGCGCTACCGGCTGCTGGGGATGCGCCCCGGCGAAGCCAGCGACCGCGCGAAGACGGAGCGCAGCCGCTATCACCCCGACCGCCTGGTCGAGCGGGTGCTGCAAACCGGGCGGGCGGCCGCGAGCCTGGATGCCCCGCGCGTGGACTACCAGCAATGTCGCCCCGCCTGGTGGGCAGCCGCCGGCAGCTAGCCGACGCGTCCGCCGAGGCTGCTGCGGAGGTCGGACCTAGCGCAACACCTCGCCGCGCGGGCAGTCAAACTGCCCCGCAGCCTCCGCCTGCTGCTCGCGCTTGCGATCCATGGCCTTCAGCGCAAATGAGCCTTTCAGCCGGTCCGCAAACTCGGTGATGGTGACAACCCCCTCGGTATCCGTGGAGTACATGTCCATGCCCTGCGTCACCGAGCCACCAAAGGTGGCCGGGGAATTGCGGAAGTCATACTTGACCGGGAACTCCCCGGTTTTCGCCTCGCCGAAGCGCGGCGAAAAGAACAGATTCACCGTCGGCTCGTAGGCGCCTTCGGGGTTCAGTCTCAGCGTCCATACCTTGCCGTACTTCGAAAAGTTCAGACTGCAGGTGGCCGCATCATGACTGGCCTCGATCGCGCCCTTCAGCACATACGAATTGCCAGCCGCTAACGCGGTACTGGCCAGGGCCAGTGCTGCGCCCAACGCCAGCCCCCGGATGCGCAATGTTGTGTCCCCGGACATTCGATTCACTCCTCCACGATTCCGAGCGCCCAGCTTATCCAATCACCACGGTGAAGCCCAGGTGTTCACCCTACCGCGTCGCCGCAGTGTCCCGACTCAGCCCAGCCACTCCAGGACCTTTTCGGCAGCGGTCTCGACAATGCCACCGGGCGGCTCGATGGCGAAGTGGGTCACCCGGCCATCGTCGGCGATCAATGCAAAGCGTTTGCAGCGCTCCCCCATGCCGAAGCCGGAGGCATCAAAGGCCAGCCCCAGCGCCCGTGACAATTCCGCGTTGCCATCGGCAAGCATCAGGATGTGCTCGGCATTCTGGGCCTGCCCCCAGGCCCCCATGACAAAGGCATCATTGACCGACATGCAGGCGATGGTGTCCACGCCCTTCGCCTTGATGTCATCGGCGTGCACCACGAAGCCCGGCAGGTGGGCCTGCGAGCAGCCCGGCGTAAACGCGCCAGGCACGCCGAACAGCACCACCTTCCTGCCCGCAAAGATGTCGGTGGTCCGGATGTCCTCGGGGCCTTTGGCACCCATGGTCTTGAGCGTGATTTCGGGAATCTTCTCCCCTGCCTGAATGGTCATCGATCGTCTCCTGTTGTCATGAAAACGGCCCCGTTAAGACAGGCCCAACCGGCGCTGGCTTTCCGCACCTAGGCAACCTCGGCCGGGAAATAATAGCCCGCTCGGCTCAGCGCCACAAAACGGCTGCCACACTCATACTCCGCTGCATTCCATCCGTCAGCCGGCTGATGACTTGCGTTCGCATGGGTCTCACAATGTCCTTACTGCAGGCAGCGCACTATCTCGACCACCAGCCTCCCCCACGTAAGCTTGTTGAGCTAACCCGGCTCAGCCCTTGGCTCTCACGGCAGTCAGGCTTTGTGAATTCCTGTCATGCCTTGCTCTCACAGCAAGCTTTTGGGCGTTCCGTAAATCTGATTTATCCCGACGCACATCATCAAAACGGCCCCACCAACGGGCACTGAGGACGTGTTCTTCGCGAAAACGCAGCCTGTTCTTAAAAAAAACCCAAACGTCACGGCATATTTGCAAACCTCGTCCATGACTTAGTTATGTTGTTCGGGGGTTGTCCCCGTTAGATATTGCTGATCGCGCGTGCGCGGCGGGCTTCATCGCCGACGAAGTTCACCCACTGACGGGCCTGCTTCGCATAGTCGTCAAAGGCGGCGGCCTCCTTGAAGGCCTGCATCGCCTTGCTGTATTTCTTCAGGTTGTAATACGCCGTGCCCACCTGCATGTACACGCTGCCCGGCCGCTCCAGCCCGCCGATGCGCAGCGCGGTTTCGAGTGAACTGGCCGCATCTGCCCACTGGTACTGCGCGATTTGTGCCTGGCCCAGGTACATGTACAGCTTGGGGTCGCTGGACAGTTTGGCCGCCTTCTGCAGCACCGGAATCTGTGCTTCGGATTCCTTGGCCAGTGACATCGCCTGCGCCAGCAATTCCAGGTTCTTGGCGCTTTCCTCGACGCGCCCGTCCTGCATGGCCTGCTGGATCAGCCTGATGGCCGGGAACGGCACATCCTCGGCCATGTACAGCCGCGCCAGATTCAGGATCTCAAACTCATTTTCCAGCATGCCGCCGAGCCCGGCGGCGTGGGTGACGTAAAGCTGCCCTTTCTGCGACTCCATCAGACCGAGCATGCCGGCCAGCTGCTTGTAATAGCTGGGCTTGGGCCACTGCTTGACCATCTGGGCCAGCACTTTCACCGCCTTCCGGTAGTCGCCCAGTTCGTAGTAGACCGCACGCAACAGGCCCAGCCAGGACTCCCGTGGAGCCTGCCCCCGTTTCTTGGCTTCCTTCAGGGCATCGATGATCGGCGCTTCCGCTGCGGCATAGTCTTCCAGCTGGAATAGCGCCTGGGCCTTCAGCATGTAGGCCTCGGGACGGACACTCTCGACCCGCTGCATCCACTCATCCAGCACCTTGATCGACTTGGCGTAATCCTCTTCGACGAAAAACAGCTGCGCCAGCCGGAACAGGGAGTTGTTGCGAATCTGCTCCGGAGGCTGCTCCAGCCTCAGGATGCTGATGTAGTCGTTGATGGTCTGCGCGGTGTCACCCTGCTCGTAATGAATCGCCGCCAGAAAGTTGTACATCTGGGCCTTTTCGTAATCGTTGAGCTTGTCCGGGTTGGACCCGAGTTCCTGCATCAGCGACTCGGCGGTGGCCAGGTCCTTGGCGTCCATCGCCTCCTGCGCCGCTTCCATGACCTTGTAGACCTTCTGCGACAGCTTCTGCGTCACCTTGGTCGGCGGTTTGCGCCCGTCGTCGCTCTTGGCCACGGCCATGCCGGAGCCCCCGAGCAGGGCACAGGACAGCAGCAGGGTCAGCCAGGGTTTGTTGAAAGCCTGCATCTCAATCATCCAGCTTGAAGGTGATCAGGTGCTCCACACCGTGCACCTGTTGCGCTTCACCATTGACGACGCGCGGTTTGTATTTGAAGCGCTCCACCGCCTTCATCGCGGCACGGTCAAAGGTGTTCGGGGGTTCGGCATCGACCACTTCGGGGTTGATGACGCTGCCGCTTTCGGTCACCGTGAAACGCAGCAGCACCCAGCCTTCGATACCGCGGCTCTGGGCCCGGCGGGGGTACACCGGCGCCACCTTGACGATCGGCAGGTATTCCCCGTCCGAAGCCGACAGCCCCGCGCTGGTGTCAACGACCAGGTCGTTGTCGATGGCCATGGCGCCGATGTTCACCGAACCCGCATCCGGCTTGATCACCTCGTTCTGGATTTCCGGTGTCTCCGGTGCCACCTTGGGCTTTTCCGGCTTTTCCGGCTTGGGCTGCTCGGTGCGCAGTTGCGGCGGGTTGGGCACCCGCACAAACTCGACGATCCGCCCGAGGGGCGCCTCGGTCAGCGCATCCCGACCGGCGGCGACCAGTATCGACATCAGCCAGTACAGCAGGAAGGTCACAACCAGCCCGACGGCCACACCCACCGCAGTGCGTGCCAGGCCCTTGCCGGCGTCGTTGCGGACGACTTCGTCCAGTGCGCTCGTTGCCATCTCTGTCGTCCTCAGTTCGATGCGATCGACACGTTGTAGACCCCGGCCTTGCGGGCCGCATCCATGACGGTGATCAGGCGTTCGTTGGCGGAATCGTCATCGGCCTGGATCACCACGGCGCCTTTCGGGCTTTCCGCGTGCAGACGCTTGATGTTGGCGGTCAGTGCACCGGCGTCGACGGGACGGCGGTTCACATACAACTGACCGTCGGCATCAATGTTCACCAGAATGTTCTTGACCTCGGTTTCCTTGGGCGGCTGCTGACTGTTCGGCGGCCGGTTCACGTCGAAGCCGGATTCCTTGACGAAAGACGCGGTCACGATGAAGAAGATCAGCATGATGAAGACCACGTCCAGCATCGGCGTCAGGTCGATCTCGTTGTCGGCGCCGTCCTGGTCGCCTTCACTCAGGAAATCCCTCATGCCCTGCCCTCACTGACCGCTGCGGCGTGATGATCGTGCTCGGTATCGAGATGGTCGGCGAGGTCATCCATGCGCGACTTGGACTGCCATTCCAGCCAGTAGATGGCAAAGACGCCGGACAGCGCTCCGACCATGCCGGCCATGGTCGGCACCGTGGCCTTGGCCACGCCATCGGCCATCAGCCGCGGGTTGCCCATGCCGGCACTGGCCATCACGTCGAACACCGCGATCATGCCGGTCACCGTCCCCAGCAACCCCAGCAGCGGGCACAGGGCCACCACCGTCTTGACGGTGTTGATGTAGGCCCGGGTCTGCTGCCGCATGGCGCTGATCAGTGCATGCCGGATCTGGTGCGCCTGCCAGCTGTGGTGGTCACTGCGCGCCGCCCACAATTCGCGGATGCGCCGGGACTTGGCCGGGAAGCGCAGGTAGAAAAACATCGCCCGCTCCGCAATGAAGAGCCACATGGTGAAGATTGCCAGTGCAATCAGCCACAGCACATCGCCCCCCAGCAGCAGGAAGTTGCTGACCTGGAAGACCAGATCCGACAGCAGAAATTGAAGCTGTTCGATCATGCTGGTCTAGGCCGCCTTGCTGGCGCCCGCCTCCATGCGTTCGGCAATCAGACCTGCGGTCTGGTGCTTCAGCGTATTGATCAGGGCCGTCGCACGGGCGCTGCAGATGGCATGCAGCAGCACGGTGGGTATGGCGACCGTGAGTCCTTCCACCGTTGTCACCAGGGCCTGCGAAATGCCGCCGGCCATGGTCTTGGGGTCACCCGTACCGAACAGGGTGATGGCCTGGAAGGTCGCAATCATGCCGATCACGGTTCCCATCAGCCCCATCAGCGGCGCCACGGCCGAGATGACCTTGATGGTACCGATGTAGCGGTCGATCTTCGGACGCTCCTCGAGGATGGCTTCGCCCAGACGCATTTCCAGCGCCTCCGTGTCCATGCCCTTGTTTTCCTCGTACACCAGCAGCATCCGCCCCAGCGGGTTGTTGGCCCGGGGGTTGGCGGTATCACGCCGCTGCGCCGCGACCTGATAACTGGTGCGAATAATGAAGAACAGCTTGACCACCGCGATGGCCACACCGAAGGCCCCCAGGATGAGGATCAGGTTACCGATCAACCCGCCGGCGGCGATGCGGTCACCCAGCGAGGGCGCGTCCACCAGCCGGCTGAGCA
>JBFHON010000131.1:0-8038 GCA_041593295.1 Oceanococcaceae bacterium
CCCGGGGCGGGCCGGTGGCAGCTCGCAGCACACCGGACCTTCGGGCTCCTCAAGGGCCAATGTCAGCCGTACTTTGGTTTCCGGGTCCGAAGCTTCCCAGGCTGCCCGGACCGCGTCAACGGCCACCTCAGCTGTGGCCCAGCACCGACAGCGCCTGCTGCAAATCGGCCTGCAGGTCGTCAACGTGCTCCAGGCCCACCGACAAGCGGATCAGGCCATCGCGGATACCGGCATCCTTGCGCGCCTGCGCGCCAATGCGGTGGTGGGTGGTTGTTGCCGGGTGCGTCACGGTCGTGCGCGTATCGCCCAGGTTGGCGGTAATCGACATCAGCTCGGTGGCATTGATAACCGCAAAAGCTTCCGCCTGGCCGCCCTCGATCTCGAAGCCGACGATGGCTCCGTGTGCAGACTGCTGGCTGGCCGCCAGCGCATGTTGCGGGTGCGACTCGAGCCCGGTGTAATGCACACGCGTGACCCGTGGATGCTTGTCGAGCCACTGCGCAATGGCGAGCGCGCTGGCGCTGTGCGCCTGCATCCGCAGGTCCAGCGTTTCCAGACCCTTGAGAAAGACCCAGGCATTGAAGGGCGACAGGCAAGGCCCGGCGCTGCGCATGAAACCGAAGACCTTGTCCCCGACCCGATGCGCATCGCCGACGATGGCGCCACCGACACAGCGTCCCTGCCCATCGAGGAATTTGGTCGCCGAGTGCACGACGATGTCGGCCCCCAGCTCCAGCGGGCGTTGCAGCGCCGGGGTACAGAAGCAGTTGTCGATCACCAGGGTGATGTCGCGCTCTTTGGCAATGACGCTCAGGGCACGAACGTCGACAACCTGCGCCAGCGGGTTGGTGGGGCTTTCCGCCAGGAACAGCCGGGCGTTGTCCGTTGCTGCGGCTTCCCAGGCCGCCAGGTCACCGGGTTCGACCAGTTCGATCTCCACCCCGAACCGCTGCAGGTGGTTGAACAGAAAACCCGTGGTGGAGCCAAACAGCCCCTGCGAGGCCACCACCTTGTCGCCACTGCTCAGCAACGCCAGGCAGACAGTCATGATCGCGGCCATTCCGGAGGCGGTAGCCACGCAGTGGGTGCCGCCCTCCATGGCCGCCAGCCGCTTCTCGAAGGCGGAAACGGTGGGGTTGGTGAACCGCGAGTAGATCCACCCCGGCTCCTCGCCGGAGAAACGCGCCGCAGCATCCTCCGCAGACCCGAAGGTGAAAGATGAGGTCAGGAACATCGCTGCCGAGTGCTCGCCCACTTCTGCCGAACGCCAATCCTCGGCCCGCACGCCCAGCGTGCGCGGATGCCACTTGCGGGTGCTCATTCAGCCAACGCCAACGTTGTGCAGCCCCACGTGCTTGGCCTGCCCCGGCGACACTTCATCGGAGCGCGCCGCATCGTTGCGGAAGGACTCCAGTTGCGACAGGTAGTTGCCATCGATATCGGCCGTGATGTAGTTCCCGGAAAACACCGAATCCTCGAAGTCATCGATTTCTGCGCGGTGATGCGCCACCGCCAGTTTCAGCGCATCCAGATCCTGATAGATCAGCTTGTCCGCACCCAGCACCTCGGCAATTTCCTCAACCGTGCGGTTGTGGGCGACCAGTTCGGTGGCCGACGGCATGTCGATGCCATACACATTCGGATAACGCACCGGCGGTGCCGCCGAAGCGAAGTACACCTTCTTGGCGCCGGCATCGCGGGCCATCTGGATGATCTCCTGCGATGTGGTCCCGCGCACGATGGAGTCATCCACCAGCAGGACGTTCTTGCCGGCGAATTCGATACCGATCGGGTTGAGCTTCTGGCGCACCGATTTCCGGCGCATCGCCTGCCCGGGCATGATGAAGGTCCGCCCGATATAGCGGTTCTTGATAAAGCCCTCGCGGTACTTGATGCCCAGGTCGTTGGCCAGTTGCATGGCGGCCGTGCGGCTGGTGTCGGGAATCGGCATCACCACATCGATGTCATGGTCGGCCCAGTCCCGCTGAATCTTGGCCGCCAGTTGCGTCCCCATGCGCAGGCGCGCCTTGTACACGTACACATCATCGAGAATCGAGTCCGGACGGGCCATGTACACGTGTTCGAACAGGCAGGGACGGTAGGGCCCCGGCTCGATGCACTGACGGCGACTCAGCGTACCGTCGAAACGGATGGCCACGGCCTCCCCCGGCCGGATGTCCGCGACACGCTCGAAGCCCAGCGCGTCGATGGCGACCGATTCCGAGGCAATGATGTATTCGTCGCCCTGCTCGGTTGCACGCTTGCCATAACAGGCCGGGCGAATGCCGATGGGGTCGCGGAAACCGACGATCCCGAAGCCATTGATGATCGCCACACAGGCATAGGCGCCACGGCAACGCTTGCCCACACGGCGGATGGCCTCGAACACGGCCTCCTCATCCAGGATCAGCCCGCCGGTATCCGACAGCTCGGTGGCCAGCACATTGAGCAGGATCTC
Source organism: Oceanococcaceae bacterium (assembly GCA_041593295.1). Lineage (GTDB taxonomy): Bacteria > Pseudomonadota > Gammaproteobacteria > Nevskiales > Oceanococcaceae > MS8. The sequence continues at coordinate 2,459 of JBFHON010000131.1, forward strand.
GGAATCCGACGAGGTATTCAGGTGCCGACGATCTTCCACGAACAGCTGGTGGCGCAGTTCATCGGCATTGGTCAGGTTGCCGTTGTGGGCCAGTGCGATGCCGTAGGGCGAGTTCACGTAAAGCGGCTGCGCCTCGGCCGAGGATGAGCAGCCGGCCGTGGGATAGCGCACATGACCGATACCGGCCGGCCCCCTTAGCCGCATCATGTGTTCCTTGGTGAACACATCACGGACCAGGCCGTTGTCTTTGCGCAGGAACAGCTCACCGTCCTGCCAGGTCACAATTCCGGCCGCGTCCTGGCCACGGTGCTGAAGCACCGTCAACGCGTCATATATCGCCTGATTCACCATGCCGTTCGCAACGACACCAACAATTCCGCACATGCTCTCAGGACTCCTGCAGCGTGACCGTTGAGGGGGGTTCCAGCTGCGGATTCTCGGGCAGCCAGCCCTCGGGAAGTAGGTCGCCGGCCCACACGGCCAGCGATTCGAAATACGGGATCAACAGACTTTGATCCCACCAGGTCTCCTGCGGCATCGGGGTGTGCTGCGCCAGAAGTACCAGCGCGGTGACGATGACGCCGCCGCGCAAAAATCCGAAAACCAGACCCAGGGTCCGGTCCGTTCCCTGCAAGTGGGTCCGCGCTACCAGCAGGGTCAGCATGTGCGCGAAGATGGCCCCGGCGACCAATACGGCAATGAATACGGCGGCGTAGGCCGCGGCGATGCGAATGGTCGGCGAGTCAATGCTGCCAAGCCAGCGGTCCGCGACATCCGGGCCCAGCATGACGGCAACCCAGACGGCGACAACCCAGGACGCGAGCGAAAAGACTTCCTTGACGAAGCCACGGAACAGCCCGATCACCAGGGACAACAACAAGATGCCCGCCAGCAGGACGTCCGCCCAGACAATGCTTTCCAACACGCAATTATTCGCCAGTCACTGAAGTGTCATTTTAACGCAGCCCCGACCTGACTTCGGGAAATCTCTCGGGTTTTTTCGCTTATCGGCTCTGCAACATGGCGCTTATACGGTAGCGGCTGTCAATTTTCTGTTTCAGCGCCCGGGCATCAGCGGCAGACGCGCGAAATTCGACGCTCACCCGCCACACCCGCCGGGAACCGGATTGGGCGCCAATCACGCGCGGCTCCAGACCGTCCTCGCGCAAACGCTTGACGAACCGTTCTGCCGACTCCTGGTCGGTGTAACTGGCCAGCTGCAGCAGCCAGGCCGGCTTGCTGCTGTCATCGCTGCGTGTTGCCACGGGCCGCGCGGTGGGGGTGACCGGCACGGGTGCGGCAGTCGGCTTCCGGACCCGGGGACGCAGCGTGGGCGTGACCACCGGCTTCTTGACGGAAGGCTCGGCGACCGGCAGCACCGGTCGGGCGCTGGCCACCGCTTCGGGCGCACCCATTTGCGCGACGGGGCTCGGTGCCCGGGTCACCACGACCGGATCACCCTCTTCCTGGGCGAATCGACTGCGGATCGTGCTCCGCGGATCAACCGGGTCGCTGAACAACAGGGGCAGCAACACCAGAGCGAGCCCGGCATACAGGGCGACGCCCACAATCCGCGCATTTCGTGGCCTATCCAAGCCCGCATTCCCCAACAGTGACAAACGAGCCCGCAATGATAATGCGCGCCGGCCCTTCGCACTGACCGGCCCAGCTTTCGGCACGCTCCCGGGCGACCTGCGGGGTCGCGCAGGTTTCCACGCAACCGGCGGGGAAAAACCCCTGCAAGGTTTCGGCTTGCGCACCCCGCGGCGGCGGCAGGTCACAGAGAAACACACGCTCGGCAATCGGGCTCAGCGACTGGCAGATCGCGCCTACATCCTTGTCACGCTGAATGCCGAGGACCAGCGCAGTCGGCAGCGCCGGCAAGCACCGCACCTGTTCGGCCAGACGCTGCGCCGCCGCCGGGTTATGGGCCACATCCAGCACATATTCGCCAAACGGCGCTTCCCGGCGCTCCATGCGCCCCGGCACGCTCAGCCGCCGCAGCACAGCGATACCCTTGTCACTGTTGGCACCGGGCGCCAGCAGCTGCCAGGCCTTGAGGGCGGCCGCCAGCGACTGCGGTGGCAGGTGACCATCAAGACCTGCATCGACCAGGGATTCTGCCATGACCACCTGGACGCCAGCCTTTTCCAGGCGGGGTGCGTACAGCGGCAGCGCCGCCGGGTCCGCGACAACCGCCGGCCGACCCGGGCGCGCCACCGCCGCCTTTTCCGCAGCGATAGCTGCGAGGTCCGAGCCGAGCCAGTCCTGATGATCCAGGGCGACACTGCACAGGATCGCAATATCCGCATCGATGATGTTCGTCGCGTCCAGCCGCCCTCCCAGCCCCACCTCGAGTATCACCAGATCCGGCGCTTGGGCGGCAAAGATCGCCAGTGCCGCGAGCGTTCCGTATTCGAAATAGGTCAGCGAGGTCTCGCCTCGCGCTGCTTCCACCGCATCAAACGCGGCACAGATCTTGCGGTCATCCACCGGCACGCCATCCAGGCAGATCCTCTCGTTGTAGCGGTACAGGTGTGGCGAGGTATAGCGCCCGGTGTGCCACCCGGCATCACGTGCGAGCGCATCCAGCGCATGCGCCGCCGTGCCTTTTCCGTTGGTACCCGCGACGATGGCCACCCGCGGCAACGGCCTGCACGCCATCCGCTGCCACACGGCGCGAACCCGCTCCAGCCCCAGGTCAATGGCTTGTGGGTGCTGCCGTTCCTGATAGGCCAGCCAGTCGGCGAGCGATCTCAAGCGGCGGGTGGTGCGTCGGCTGCTGCCGGTGTCGTCGCCGCATCTGCAGGCGGAGACTCCAGGGGCGGCCGGTGCATCAGCATTCCCAGCACCCTGGCCAGCTGCTCGCGCATCTCACGGCGGTCGCAAATCATGTCGATGGCGCCGTGCTCCAGCAGGAACTCCGCGCGCTGAAAGCCTTCGGGCAGCTTTTCCCGAACCGTCTGCTCGATCACGCGGGGACCAGCAAAACCGATCAGCGCACCGGGTTCGGCAATGTTGATATCACCGAGCATGGCCAGGCTGGCACTGACTCCGCCCATGGTGGAGTCGGTCATGACCGAGATGTACGGCAGCCCGGCTTCGTCGAGCATTGCCAGCGCCGCGCTGACCTTGGCCATCTGCATCAGCGAGAACAATGCTTCCTGCATCCGTGCACCACCGGAGGCCGAGATGCAGACAAAGGGCGCGCCGGCCTCGATCGCCGCCTTGACACCACGGACGAACTTTTCGCCCACGACACTGCCCATGGACCCGCCCATGAAGCGGAACTCGAATACGGCCAGGACCACCGGCTGCTCGGCGATGGCTCCCTTGAACACGATCAGGGCATCCTCTTCCTGGGCCGCCTTTTCGGCGGCGGAAAGGCGGTCGCGGTATTTCTTCGAATCCCGGAATTTCAACGGGTCGGTGGCCTTGAGCCCCCGGCACAACTCTTCCTGGGGTGTCGGATCGAGCAATATCCGGACGCGTTGCCGCGCCCGCAACGGCATATGCGCGCTGCACTTGGGGCACACTTCCAGCGCCCGTTCCAGTTCGGCTCGATAAAGCATCGTGCCGCAGCTTTCGCATTTGGCCCACAGTCCTTCCGGCACGCTGTGCCGTTTTTCCTGGTTCGTCGCGATACGCGACGGCATGATCTTCTCAAGCCAGCTCATTACCTCGCCCTCTCGATACCCGCACGCAAGTCTGCCACTGCGGATTGCAGCGTACCGGGCAATTGTTCTGGCTGGTCCGCGCCCGCCGCGATACGGTCGACCAGCGCACTGCCGACCACAATGCCTTCCGCATGCCGGGCCATCAGTGCGACCTGGTCAGCGTTGCGAATGCCAAAACCAACAGCAATCGGCAGTGTCACCACCGAGCGCAATTCCGCAAGCCTGCTGGCGACACCATCGATGTCCAGCGCGGCGCTACCGGTCACACCCTTCAGCGAGACGTAATACACATAGCCACTCCCGACCTGCGACATCTTTGCTGCCCGCTCGAGGCTGGTCGTCGGCGCCATCAGGAAGATGCAGTCCAGCCCCTGCTCGGCCAGCGCCGGTTGCAGGCTTTCGGCCTCTTCCACCGACAGATCTACAGCCAGCACGCCATCGACCCCGGCCGTCTTTGCCGCCAGGGCGAAGCCTTCCGCGCCGTGCCGCAACATCGGGTTCAGGTAACCCATCAGCACCACCGGCGTCGTCGTATCCGTCTGCCGGAACTGCTGGACGATATCGAGCACGATCCGGGATGTCGTCCCGGCTGCCAGCGCACGCTCGCAGGCCAGTTGAATGGTCGGACCATCCGCCATCGGGTCGGAAAATGGCAGACCGATTTCGAGGATGTCCGCCCCACCGGCAACCAGCGCATGCATCTGCGCCAGCGTGTACTCCGGCGCGGGGTCTCCGGCGGTCATGAACGGAATCAGCGCTGAGCGCCCTTCGGCCTTGCAGCGCTCGAAGTTTGCTTGAATACGGCTCACAGCTTCCACCCTTCCAGTTCCGCGATGCTGTACAGGTCCTTGTCACCCCGTCCGGACAGGTTGACGATGATGTTCTGATCCTTGCGCATCGTCGGGGCCAGTTGATACAGATGACCAATGGCATGTGCGGTTTCCAGCGCACAGATGATGCCTTCGGTCCGGGTCAACAGGTGAAAGCCCTTCATCGCTTCATCATCGGTTGCGGCGACATATTCCGCCCGCCCGCAATCCTTCAGCCAGGAGTGTTCCGGCCCCACGCCCGGATAATCCAGCCCGGCGGATACCGAGTGCGTGCCGAGCACCTGCCCGTCCTCATCCTGCAGCAGGTAGGTACGGTTGCCGTGCAGGATGCCCGGTGTACCGGCAACCAGCGATGCGGCGTGACGTCCGGTCTCCACCCCGTCACCACCGGCCTCGACGCCGATCATGCGCACGCCGGCATCATCGATGAACGGGTGAAACAGGCCAATGGCGTTGGAGCCACCGCCGACACAGGCCACCAGCGCATCCGGCAGGCAACCGGCCTGCTCCAGCAACTGGGCCCGGGCCTCGCGGCCGATGACCGACTGCAGTTCACGCACCATTTCCGGGTACGGATAAGGGCCGGCGGCGGTGCCGATAATGTAGAAAGTGTCGTCAACGTTGGTGACCCAATCACGCAACGCCTCATTCATTGCATCCTTGAGCGTGCGGGTTCCGCTGGTAACCGGCACGACCTTGGCACCGAGCAGTTTCATGCGGTACACATTGGGCTGCTGACGGGCGATATCCGTCTCTCCCATGTAGACCACGCACTCCAGACCCAGGCGAGCGGCAACAGTGGCACTGGCGACACCGTGTTGCCCGGCCCCGGTCTCCGCGATGATGCGGCGCTTGCCCATGCGCTGGGCGAGCAGGCCCTGTGCCAGCGCCGCGTTGATCTTGTGGGCGCCGGTGTGGTTGAGGTCCTCACGCTTGAGATAGACGCGGAAGCCCACGCGCTCGGAGAGTCGCTCAGCGAGCGTGAGCGGCGACGGCCGACCGACGTAGTCGCGGAGCAGGTCGTCGAGCCGTCGCTTGAACTCGGGATCATCCATCGCCTCGTGGTAGGCGAC
>JBFHON010000132.1:0-8005 GCA_041593295.1 Oceanococcaceae bacterium
GCTGGTGCGTTGGTGTCCCGGCCCAGCCGGTTGCCGCACTGCAGGAACCGATCAACGAGCTGGAGCGGCAGGAAGACGCCCAGGGCCACTGGCGGGAGTACGTCAACGCCCAGCTTGCTGGCCCCTACGCCGATTGGTTTGCCACGCTCGATGCGCTGGTCCTGCTTGCCGCTCCGGGCTGGGAGCCGGTATTCGAATGGCGCAGTCAGCAGGAGCGGGAAACCGCCGCTCGCAACCCGCACGGCGTCGGCGTGATGGATGAGGATGCACTGCGTCGATTCATGGCGCATTACGAGCGGCTGACCCGGCATGCGCTGGAGGTCCTTCCCTCCGTCGCCGATGCGCTGCTGTGCCTGGATTTGGCGCACTCCGTGCGTGTGGAACGGCTTGCATGACTCAATCCACGGGGAGAGCGATCGTCATCACCGACCTGGACGGCACCTTGCTCGATCACCACAGCTACGCATGGGAAGCCGCCAGCCCGGCGCTGCAGGCCCTGCATCGACGCGGGATTCTCGTGGTATTCAATACCAGCAAGACGCTGGAAGAGTCGCGTCAGCTGCAACGCGAGATCGGGATCACCGGTCCGGTGATCGTGGAAAACGGCTCCTGCATCGCCGCCGCAGATACACAGACCGTGCTTGGCCAGCCGCGCGATGCCATTTGCGCCTGGCTGGATGCAAGCGGGTGCCGCAGTCGCTACCGCTTTGAAAGCTTCAGCGACCTGGGCGTGGACGGCATCGTGCGTGAAACCGGGCTGGACGCGGCGCGGGCGACCAAGGCTGCCCACCGGGCCTGGAGCGAACCGCTGCTGTGGCAGGACACCGATGCCGCGCTGGAAGCTTTTGCCCGGGAAGCCGCAGGTGCAGGAATGCACCTGCTGCGCGGTGGGCGATTCGTGCATGTTCTGGGGGACTGTGACAAGGGCCGCGCGTCGCTGGCCCTGGTGGACCAGATCACAGGCGGTGGATCGGCGCGCCTGGTTGCGCTGGGAGACTCGCCCAATGACCTGGCCATGCTGGAGGTTGCCGACCGGGCGTTCTGGGTGCGCTCTCCGGTTGCCGAACCGCCTTATGCTGGTCAGCGCCCCGCCGGCGCGAGCGTGACGCGGTCAACAGGCCCGAGTGGCTGGAATGAAGCCATCATGGCGTTGCTAGAGGAAGGATATTTCGATGAGTGATTTTCACCAGAACGGTGTGATCAGCACGCTGCACAACCTGCGTGCGCGACCGCTGGAAGATTTCGAGGCGGAGCTGAGCCGCTTTTCCCAGCGACGCTCGCTGTCATTGATCCTGCCCTGCCTGTATTCGGAACTGCAGGGTCCGGCCATTCATCGCATCGTCGATGAACTGGCCAAGGTGCCCTACCTGGATCAGATCATCATCGGCCTGGATCAGGCCAATGCGGAGGAGTATCAGCACGCCCGGGAGTTCTTCTCCCGCCTGCCGCAGCAGCACTACGTGCTGTGGAATGACGGGCCACGCCTGCAGGCCGTCCAGCACCGGCTGGCCGAAGAGTCGCTGGCACCGCTGGAAGCGGGCAAGGGGCGCAATGTCTGGTACTGCCTCGGGTTTCTGCTGTCCACCCACAAGACCGGGGCGGTGGCCCTGCACGACTGCGACATCCTGACCTACGACCGCTCGATGCTCGCGCGGCTGCTGTACCCGGTGGCCAACCCGGCTTTCCATTACCAGTTCAGCAAGGGCTACTACTCGCGGGTGGCCAACGAGAAAATGAACGGGCGGGTCAGCCGTCTGCTGGTCAGCCCGCTGTGCCGCACACTGCATGCCGTGTTCGGTGACCACCCCTACCTGGAATACATGGCCAGTTTTCGCTATTCGCTGGCGGGTGAGTTCGCCATGCGCACCGAGGTGGTCGAAACCCTGAAGATACCGACCGACTGGGGTCTGGAGATCGGGGTGCTTTCCGAGATGTACCGCAACTACTCGCCCAACCGTATCTGTCAGGTGGACGTGGCCGATACCTACGACCACAAGCATCAGCAGCTTTCGGCCGATGATGCCAGCCAGGGGCTGTCCAAGATGTCGGTCGACATCATCAAGGCCTTCTACCGCAAGCTGGCGACCACCGGGGTGGTGTTCACCAGCGAACACTTCCGCTCGATCAAGGCCACCTACTACCGGATGGCACTGGACTACATCGAGGCCTATGCCGGGGATGCTGCGCTCAACGGATTGAGTTTCGACAACCACGCCGAAGAACAGGCGGTGGAAACCTTTGCCCACAACATCGTCGAGGCTGGCCAGCATTTCCTGGCCAACCCGATGGAGCAGCCTTTCGTGCCCAGCTGGAACCGCGTGCGCAGTGCCATGCCGGAAGTGTTCGAAGCCTTGAATGCCGCCGTTGCGGCGGATGCACAACAGCAATTCGGGAGTGGTGATGGAAACGATTGATCGGGACCTGCTGACGCAGGTGAGCGAGCACCTGCACCGGATCTACGGCGAGGGGGCCATCGACCTGACCGCCACCGCCGACGCGGCCATAGCCCTGATGGGCCTGAAGCCCTCGATGAACGGCACTCACCTGGCGCAAAACCTGTGGGACGAAAGTGATGTGTGGGCCATCACCTATGGCGACAGCATCCACGACCCGGAGGAGGTGCCGCTGCAGACGCTGCGGGATTTCCTCAACGGCCCGCTGGAAGGCATGCTCAGCGGAGTGCATATCCTGCCGTTCTTTCCGTACAGCTCGGACCACGGCTTTGCCGTCAAGGACTATGACGAGGTGTGCCCGTCGCTGGGCGAGTGGAGTGATGTGCGTGACATCGCCCGCACCCACCGGGTCATGTCGGACCTGGTCATCAACCATTGCTCCAGCGAGCACCCCTGGTTCAAGGCCTTTTGTGCCGGCGAAGGCCGCGGGGTGGATTATTTCCGCTGCATCGAGCCCGATGAGGACCTGACGATGGTTGTCCGTCCGCGGACGTCGGACCTGCGCCGGCCTACACCGACAGCCAGTGGGCTGGCGCATGTGTGGTGCACCTTCAGTCACGACCAGATCGACCTGGATTTTCGCAACCCCGAAGTGCTGCTGGAGTTTGTGCGGGTCATCCGTCATCAGCTGGATCAGGGCGTACGCGCCTTCCGCCTGGATGCCGTCGCCTTCCTGTGGAAAGAGCCGGGGACGACCAGCCTGAACCTGGCCCAGACGCACGAAATCGTGCGCCTGCTACGGACCCTGGTCCAGGCCTACGATCCGAATACGATCCTGGTGACGGAAACCAACATCCCGAACCGGGAAAACCTGTCCTACTTCGGTAACGGCAACGAAGCCCATGTGGTCTACAACTTCTCGCTGCCGCCACTGTTGCTGCACACGCTGCTGTCCGGTTCCTGCCAGCACTTGAAGACCTGGCTGATGAGCATGCCGCCCGCCCAGACCGGCACCTGCTTTCTGAACTTCATCGCCTCGCATGACGGCATCGGTCTGCGGCCGGCAGAGGGGTTGCTCAGTGACGAGGAAATCGCCTCGCTGATCGCGACCTGTCAGCGGCATGGCGGGGAAGTGAGCTGGCGCAGCCTGGGGGGCGAAAGCAAGCCTTACGAAATCAACATCGCCCTGTTCGATGCCTTGCGCGGCTCGCACAAGGGCGAAGACCGCTGGCACCTGGAGCGCTACCTGTGTGCGCACGCGATCATGCTGGGGCTGGAGGGACTGCCGGCCTTCTACCTGAACAGCCTGCTGGCGACGGAAAACGACTATGAGCGCTTCCGTCGGACCGGCCGCAATCGGTCGCTGAATCGCCACCAGTGGTCACGCGCGGCGTTGCAGGAGCGTTTGCAGGACAAGGATTCGCCGCAGTCGCGGGTGCTGGCCGCCTTGCGGGAACTGATCAGCGTGCGCAAGGAGCAGCCCGCCTTTCATCCCAATGCCACACAGTTCACCCTGCATCTGGGGGAGCAATTGTTCGGGTTCTGGCGGCAGAGCGTCGACCGGCGGCAGAGCATTTTCTGCATCAGCAACGTCACCGACGAAGTGGTGCTGCTCCGGCTGGATCGCCTGAACCTGTCGGTGACCGATGACTGGTTCAACCTGATCGGGCATCAGCGGCACTACACCTCGCTGGCGGATGTGGTGGAATTGGCCCCTTACGAAACGGTGTGGATCAGCAACTGTCGCTGACCACCAAGCCCCGAGGAGACAACACATGCCGGCAGCCGCAGTCATCGAGACTGACGTGATCATCATTGGCGCAGGCCTTTCCGGTATCGGCGCGGCCTGCATGCTGACCCGCGAATGCCCGGAGGAAAAATTTCTTGTCCTGGAATCGCGCGACGCCATTGGTGGCACCTGGGATCTGTTCCGCTATCCGGGCATTCGTTCGGACTCGGACATGTACACCCTGGGCTATGTCTTCAAGCCCTGGATGGGGGCGAGGGCGCTGGCCGATGGGCCGTTGATCCGCCAGTACGTGCGCGAAGCGGCCGACGAATACGGGGTTGTCGACAAGATCCACTTTCAGCGCCGGGTCATACAGGCGCAGTGGTCCACGGCGGAACAGCGCTGGTTGCTCGATGCCCGTGACGAGAACGGGGACATCCGCCAGTACCGCTGTCGTTTTCTGCACTGCTGCGCCGGCTATTACAACTATGCGCAGGGTTACAAGCCCGACTTTCCCGGCGAGAGCGAATTCCAGGGTTCGGTGATTCACCCGCAGCACTGGCCCGAGGATCTGGACTACCGCGACAAACGGGTGGTCGTGATCGGCAGCGGTGCGACCGCGGTCACGCTGGTGCCGGCAATGGCGGATAGCGCCGCGAAGGTCACGATGCTGCAGCGCTCCCCCAGCTATGTGCTGTCGTTGCCCGCCACCGACACCATTGCCCTGTGGCTGCAACGGCACCTGCCGGCGAAGCTGGCCTACAGCCTGGCGCGCTGGAAGAACATCAGCTTTGCGGCACTGTTTTTCAACATGGCGCGCTGGCGGCCCGAGTGGGTGCGCCGCCTGCTGCGCAAGGGCGTGGTTGCGGAGATGGGCACGGGCTACCCGGTGGACACCCACTTCAAGCCCCGCTACAAGCCCTGGGACCAGCGCCTGTGCTTCGTACCCGATGGTGATCTCTTTGCTGCCATTCGCAGCGGCAAGGCCGAGGTCGTCACCGACACCATCGACCGTTTTACCCCCGGCGGCCTGCGACTGCAGTCCGGCCGCGAAATCGAGGCCGATATCATCGTCAGCGCTACCGGGCTGGACCTGCAGCTGATGGGGGGGATGAGCCTGGTGGTGGACGGCGAAGCGCGGGAGCCGCGTGAAGCCTTCATCTACCGCGGAATGATGGTGCAGGACGTTCCCAATTTCGCCTTTACCGTGGGCTATACCAATGCCTCGTGGACGCTCAAGGCCGACCTGGTCGCGGCGTTTGTCTGTCGCCTGCTGAAAACCATGCGGCGCAGCGGCAAAGGGCAGTGCACGCCGCGATTGCGCAGTGACGGGATGACCGGGGAGCCGATCATCGATTTTTCCTCGGGTTACGTGCAGCGGGCCCTGGACCGCCTGCCGAAGCAGGGGTCAAAGGCCCCCTGGAAGCTGTACCAGAACTATCTGCGCGATCGCATCATTCTCGGCTGGGGCCGGCTGAACGACGGCGCGATGGAGTTCAAATAGCCGCCGCGACGCCATGAACCCGATTCTCCTTCTGCTCGCCGCTGGCGGCTACCTGCTGGTGCTGTTTGCGCTGGCGTGGTGGGGTGACCGGCAGGCCGAGCAGGGGCGTTACCGGCAGCGCCCGTTGACGCTGGCCATGGCGCTGGCGGTGTATGCCACCTCGTGGACCTATTTCGGCGCCGTCGGGCAGGCTGCGGAGTCCACCTGGGCCTGGTTGCCAATCTATCTCGGCCCGGTTCTGGTCTTCGTTTTCGGCCAGCCTCTGCTGCGACGCATCGTGATCATGGCCAAGGGCCACAACATCACCTCGCTGGCCGACTTTGTCGCCGTTCGCTATGGCGGGGATGCGCGCATCGGTGCGGTCATCACGCTGATCGCGGTGCTCAGCATCCTGCCGTACATGGCCTTGCAGCTGAAGGCCGTCGTCAGCAGCTTTCAGGTTCTGTCCCCGCAGTCCACCGGGATTGATGTCGCGTTGCTGACCGCCGCGGGCCTCGGGTTTTTCGCGGTGCTGTTCGGTACGCGGCACGTCGCTGCCAACGAGCGCCAGAACGGGCTGGTACTGGCGGTGGCATTCGAGTCCACGATCAAGTTGAGTGCCTTTCTGCTGGTGGCCTTCAGCATCCTCAGTATGTCGGTTCCGGTGTCGCAGGTTCCCTTGCCGCCGCCGTCAGCGGAAGGCTTCAGCGGCGTCAGCTTCGTGGTGAACACCTTGCTTGCCGGTTTCGCCATCATCTGCCTGCCACGCCAGTTCCATCTGATGTCGGTGGAGAGTGAAGACGTTGACGACCTGCGCACGGCGCGCTGGGTCTTGCCGCTGTACCTGATCGCCATCAGTGTGCTGGTGGTGCCAATCGCGCAGAAAGGGGCTGCCATCCTGGGCCCCGGTGTGGATGCGGATACCTACCTGCTGCGGTTGCCGATTGCGGCTGGCGATGGCCATCTGGCCCTGCTGGGCTTCATCGGCGGATTTTCGGCGGCTTCGGCGATGGTGATCATGTCCAGCGTCGCGCTGGCGATCATGATCAGCAATGAATGGGTCATGCCGCGCCTGCTCAAGGGCGCGCGCTGGGTCGGGCGGGAAGACCTGGGCAGCGTACTGGTCAATGTCCGTCGGCTGGCCATTGTCGGGCTGCTGGTCGGGAGCTACCTGTTCTATCTGCTGATGGCCGCCGAGGCATCGCTGGCAAAAACCGGGCTGATCGCCTTCGTCGGCATTGCCCAGCTGGCACCGGCCATGCTGGGTGCCCTGTACTGGCGCGGTGGCAACCGCAATGGCGTGCTGTCGGGGCTGGTCGTGGGAATGCTGGTCTGGATCTACACCCTGTTGCTGCCGGCATTCTTTCCGGGCGCGGCCTGGCCGCATGCAGGGCCATGGGGGCAGGCGCTGCTGGCACCGTACAGTCTGCTGGGTCTGGGCGGCCTCGACCCGGTGTCGCACGCCACGGTGTGGAGTCTGGGTCTGCACATCCTGGTGGCGGTGCTGGTGTCCCGCAGCACCCGGACCTCTCTGCTGGAGCACTTCGACAGCCAGCGCTTCGAGCCGGTATTGACCCCGCGCTCGGGTCGTCTGCGGGTCGCGGATCTGCAGGTCGTGGTGGAGCGTTTTTACGGGGCGGAGCGGGCCCGCAGCTGGCTGCAGGAGTTTGCACTGGAGCAGGGAGAAAAGGCGCTGCCAAGCGGCATGGCATCGGATGCGCTGATTGGCTTTATCGAGCAGCGGCTGGCTGCGGCCATGGGGTCCTCCACGGCGCGCTCGCTGCTCAGTGCCCTGTATCTGGGGTCTTCGGAGGTTGTGCGTGAAGTCGCACGGGCCATCGAGCAGGCTTCGGGGGTCGCCCGATTCAACCGCGATTTGCTGCAGGCCACGCTCGACAGTCTCAGCCAGGCGGTCAGCGTGGTCGATGCCGAGCAACGGCTGATCGCCTGGAATCACTCCTACGAAAAGCTGTTCCAGTTGCCGGATGACATGCTGGCCGAAGGCGAGTCCATCGAGAGGATTCTGCGTTACAACGCGCAGCGCGGCTGGCTTGGAGACGGCGACCCGGAGGAGAGCATCCAGCGCCGGCTGCAGCACCTGCGTTCTCATACAGCCTACCGGCATGAACGGCGGATGCCGGATGGGACGGTGCTGGATGTGCGGGGGGACCCGATGCCGGGGGGCGGCTTCGTGACCACCTTCACCGACATCACCGACTTCATTCACGTGCGGCAGGAATTGCAGCAGGCGAATCTGACGCTGGAGCAGCGGGTGTCGCAGCGGACGCAGGCCCTGGAAAAGGCCAACGCCCAATTGCAGGTGGCGCAGGCTGCAGCAGAAACGGCAACCCGCAGCAAGACACGCTTTCTGGCGGCGGCCGGTCATGACCTGATGCAGCC
>JBFHON010000133.1:0-7975 GCA_041593295.1 Oceanococcaceae bacterium
CAAACGATCAACCGCCAGTTTCTGCCGAACTTTGTCTTTGGCAATGACGACACCGTTGTCGTCCTCGGCCAGGACGGCCTGGTGGCCAACACCCTAGGCGCTGGCCCAGTGCAGATAGGGCCAGTCGGTTTCCCGGTTTAGCTCCCATTCCTTGGCCACGCAGTCAAACAGACGCTGCGCCACCTGCTCCACACGGCGCGCCTGCTGCTCGTCCACCGTGAACCGCGCACCGATGTGCCGCACCGACTTTTCCCGCACATCGCCATCGGAAATGCGACCGACCAGGTCGTAGATCGCCCCCTCGCGGAGCGCCCGGTCGGAAACATCCATGCGCTGGATGCCCAGGGTGTCGAAGACACCGGCCAGCACCGTCACCGAACCGGCGAAGACCGCACGACGATCATCACGCAGGCTCGAAAACTTGATGTCCTTGATCCGCGCACAACCCTTGAGCGCCTTGTACACGCCCTCCAGGCCCTCACGGCTGATGTGGTCATCCCCGAAACCCAGCTCGGCAGCAACCCGCCACACCGAACGCACGCTCCCCGAGGAGCCTACCGCCCGCTGCCAGCCCTTGTCGCGATAGCGTTTTTCGAGGAAATCGACCTCTGCAGCCGCCGCGCGACGGGCGCGGCTCAGGCGCTCGGCAGTGATCTGGCCATCGCTGAAAAAGCGCTGCGTATGCGAAACACAGCCCATGTGCACGCTTTCCATCAACCGGGGCCTGGCCCCCTTGCCGACGATCAGTTCGGTGCTGCCACCGCCAATGTCGACAACCAGCCGCTTTTCGTCCGCACCGGTCAGCCCGTGCGATACGCCGCTGTAGATCAGCCGCGCCTCCTCGACCCCGGAAATGACTTCCACCGGACGCCCCAGGGCTTTCTCCGCCTCCAGCAGAAAGGCCGACGACTGCTTCAGACGACGCAGGGTATTGGTACCGACCACCCGGGTCTGCGCCACGGGGATGCCGCGCAGGATCTGACCAAAGCGCTGCAGGCACTCGATGGCCCGCTGCTGGGCCTCCGCACTGAGCGTCTTGTCAGCTTGCAGGCCGGAGGCCAGCCTGACCGGCTCGCGAATACGGTCCATGACCTGCAGGCCGGCCTCCGACTGGCGCATGACGACCATGTGGAAGCTATTCGAGCCCAAGTCGACGGCAGCCAGCGTCAGGGACGGGGGAGATGGCGGAGTGGTAGGTTCGGACCGGCTCATGGCCGGACTATACCCGCGCACCCAACCGGCTTCATTCCCGGGGTCTGAATTGACGTGTGCTCCGGGGATTGCGAAAATTCGCGGATACCTTCGTTTCACAGGGCTGCACACGAATGCGCGCAATCGCACTGATTTTGCTGGCAGGGGCTTCCGCAACAGCGGCAGCGGCCGGCAATGCCGAGGCCGGCAAGGTCAAATTTGATACCTGCATGGGCTGCCATGGCATCCCCAGCTATACCAATGCCTACCCGACCTACGACGTGCCCAAGCTGGCCGGCCAGCATGCTGCCTATCTGGAGGCCGCACTGAAGGCCTACCGCAGCGGGGAACGCGCCCACCCGACGATGCAGTCGCAGGCCGCCAGCCTCAGCGACGAGGACATCGCCGACATCGCCGCCTATATCGCCACGGCTGGCCAGTAAGCCGCCGCAGAAGGATTCACGCATGAGCTTCATCCACAAGACCCTGTTGGTGGCCGCACTGGCCATCCCTGCAATCAGTCACGCCGGTGGTGACATTGCTGCCGGCAAGGAAAAATCCGCCACCTGTGCGGCCTGCCACGGCGCAGACGGCGTCAGCCCGACCCCGCTGTTCCCCACCCTGGCCGGCCAGCACGAGTCCTACCTCGCCGCCTCCCTCAAGCAGTACCGCAACGGGGAGCGCAAGAACGCCACGATGGCGCCGATGGCCGCCAATCTGAGCGACCAGGACATCAAGGACCTCGCGGCCTATTTCGCCAGCCAGCAAGGCCCGCTGGGCACCATGCAATACTGATCCGGCGCCTTCTGCCCGCCAAAAGCCCGCCACCGAGCGGGCTTTTTTGTGCCCACCTGCCGGCGAGGAACTCCCGGGCCGGGTAAGGGTCTTTACACGCTAAGCTCAGGGCACTACTCGGGGGAGACATTGCCATGAACCTGACTCGAATCGCCCTTGCCAACCCGGCCGCCGCGATCGTGACCACCGTTCTGGCTGTCATCGCCGGCACCGTCAGCCTGTTTGAGCTGCCGATTCAGCTGCTGCCCGCAATCGACCAGCCCCAGATCACGGTCTGGACCCGCTGGCGTGGCGCCGCGCCGGCCGACATGGAATCCGTCATTGTTGAGCAGCAGGAACGCGCCCTGCGCAACATCCCCGGTCTGGAGCATCTGCAGAGCAACATCCAGCAGGGCACCGGTGGCGTCGTTCTGAGCTTTGCCATCGGCGCCGACATGCAACGCGCCTATCTGGACGTCATCAACCGCCTGCAGCAGGTACCCGCCCTGCCCCGCGATGCGGACGGCCCCTGGGTCAACATGGGCGGCGATGACTTCAGCGGCGGCAATGCCGCCTCACTGCTGGTGCGCACACTCGATCATGCCGATACGCGGGATCCAGCCGACTTTCACGAGCTGATCAAGCGTGAAGTAGAGCCCCTGCTCGCCCGCATACCCGGCGTTTCTCAGGTGCAGCTACAGAGCCAGCGCCCGGAAGAGGTCCTGGTCGAACTGCGTGCCGAGCGGGCCGCAGCACTGGGCATTCCGCTGGCCGACATCGTCAGAGCGCTGACCAGCGCCACCGATGTTTCTGGCGGGTTCGTGGACGTGGGGCGGCGGCAATACACGGTCCGCATGCTGGGCCAGGTCGAGATTCCCGAACTCGGAGCGCTGGTTGTCACCTACCGCAACGGCCGTCCCGTGCCCCTCTCCGAAGTCGCCCAGGTCAGCGTTCAGCGCCAGGAAGCACCGGGCTTCACCCTGCGCAACGGCTACCCGGCGTATTACCTGACCCTCGGCCGGGAAAGCGGGTCCAACACCATCGCCATTCTCGACGCGGTGAACGACGCGATCGGGGAGCTGAACCGGGGCCCGCTGGCCGGTGCGGGGCTTTCCATCGAGCTCTCCTACGACGCCTCCGTCCACATCCGTCGCGCCATCCGCCTAGTGCAGGGCAACCTGTTGCTGGGCGGGCTGCTGGCAACACTGGTGCTGTTTGCCTTCCTGCGCCGCTGGCGCTCCACCCTGCTGGTGGGACTGGCGATTCCGGTGTGTCTGTTCACCGCATTTATCGCTCTGAACTTCACCGGCCGCAGCCTGAATGTCATCTCACTGGCGGGTCTGGCCTTTGCCGTCGGGCTGGTGCTGGACGCCGCCATCATCGTGCTGGAGAACATCGTCCGCAAAACCCAGAGCGGCATGCCCCTTGCCGACGCCTGCAGCAAGGGCGCCGAGGAAGTTGCACCGGCACTGCTGGCGTCCACCGCAACCAGCGTGGCGATTTTCCTGCCGATCCTGTTCATGACCGGACCGGAGGGCCAGCTGTTTGCCGACCTCGCCCTGACACTCAGTGTGGCCGTGGTCGTTTCGCTGATCGTCGCGCTCGCACTGCTGCCGGTGATTGCCCGCTGGGCGCTTCGTGATGACGCCTCCGCCACGGACCCGTTCACGGCGCTATGGAGCAGCGTGACGGCGCTGAGTCAGCGCTGGACGACGCCGCTGTTCATGCGCATCAGCATCATCCTGCTCTGCACGGCGGGCGCCACCGCACTGGCCTGGAGCCTGCTGCCCTCGGCGGACTATCTGCCCCAAGCTCGCTCCGACAACGTCTGGGCCAACTTTTCGATCCCGCCGGGAGCCTCTCAGCGCGCGGTACAGGAAGACCTGGCAGACATCGTCGTCCAGCGGCTTGAGCCCCACATGAGTGGCGAAAAACAGCCACGCGTCGCCTATTACAACCTGTCCTCCTGGAATCGCACCTGGACCGGCATGGCGCTTTACCCGCATGACCCCCGGGAAGCCGACGAGATGATGCGCGTCCTGCGTGAGGACATTCTCGTCGGCCTGCCCGACACGCGCGCCTATGTTTCCCCGGGGTCGTTGCTGAACTTCGCCGGCGGCGGCAACCGACAGATCGATTTCGACATCCACGGTGCGCGCCTGGAAGATCTCATTGATGCCGCGCAGGTCGCCATGGGGCTGATCAAGGAGGCCCTGCCGGATGTCCCGGTACGCCCGCGCCCGGACCTGGAACTGGCAGAGCCGGAACTGCAGCTGATACCGGACCCGGTCCGCCTCGCCCAGGTCGGACTGACCCGGCAGGATCTCGGTGATGCCGTGCGCGCGTTCACGGACGGCCTGTATGTGGGGGAATACTTCGACGGCAACGAGCGCCTGAACATGCTGCTGCGCAGCCAGCGCTGGACCCGGCCCGAGGAACTGGCCAGCCTGCCCATCGCCACGCCCAACGGCGGGGTGCAGCAGCTGGGTCAGCTGGCCCGCTTCGAGCGCACGGTCGGACCCAGCGAACTGCGGCGCATTGACGGGCAACGAACGATCACCTTGCGCATCTTCCCGCCCGAGCAGCTGACACTCGAAGACGCCATCGCGACGTTGCAGGAAAAGGTCGAGCCCGCCGTGCTGGCTGCGCTCAGAGGTGAAGGCTCGGTGCAATACCGTGGCAGTGCGGACGGGCTGGAGCAGGCACTGCAGAAGATGGGCATGAACCTGCTCTGGGCGCTGCTGATCCTGTTGCTGCTGCTGACAGTCATGTTCCGCTCCTTGCGCGATGCCCTGCTGGTCGTTTCCGTCATGCCCCTGGCCTGTGCCGGCGGGGTACTCGCGCTATGGCTGATGAACCTGTTCAGCTATCAGTCACTGGACCTGCTGACGATGAGCGGATTCGTCATCCTGCTGGGTCTGGTAGTCAACAACTCCATCCTGCTGGTGGATCGCGCCCGGAAAGCCGAAGCCTGTGGCCATCCCGTCGACGAGGCCATCCGGCAGGCCGTACGGGAACGGGCCCGGCCCATCTTCATGAGCACCACCACCAGCCTGTTCGGCATGTTGCCCTTGATGCTGGTGCCCGGTACGGGTGCCGAAATCTATCGCGGTCTCGCCAGCATCATCGTTGGCGGGCTCTTCGTATCCGCCACCCTGACCCTGTTGCTGCTACCCAGTCTGCTCCGGTTGACACCCGCGCGTACGCCGTCCGCGCAGGCCGCGGCCCCCTCGGCTGCCCGCTCCTGAAGGTATTTGCCCATGCACTCCACCCGCCTGCTCCCCGCCCTGCTTGGCATCATTGCCAGCGCGACCGCTATGGCCCAACCCGGGCCGCAAACGGCCGCGCCGGTGGTGGTGGACCAGGTCATCAGCGTCGCCAACGAACAGTCCCGGGAATCGATCACCGGCCACATTCAGGCGCGCCAGGAAATGACCGTGATGGCCTTGCAGGCGGGCGAACTGATCCTCGTCCGCGAACCGGGCGAATATGTGCTGCAAGGCGAACTGCTGGCGGCCATCGATCGCAAACCACTGGAATTGCGACGTGACGAACAGCAGGCCCGGCTGGAGCGCAGCCAGGTTTCCCTGCGCAATACCGAACGGCGTATCCAGCGATTTGACGCCCTGGATGATCGTGACTTCGTCTCAACCACCGAGCTGGACGACCTGTACGAACAGCGTGACCTGCTCAAGGCGGACATTCGCATTGCCCGCAGCCAGATCGCCCAGCTGGAAGACCAGATCACACGCACCGAATTGCGCGCGCCTTTCGACGGGGTCGTGCTGAACCGCAGCCACCATCCCGGCGAATACGTGACGCCGGGAACGGTACTCGGGAATTTCGCCGGCAATCGCAACTTCGAACTGCGCGTACAGATGCCATTGCGGTGGCTGGGTGAGATCAGCCCTGGCAGCACGCTGGAGTTCGCCACCGAGCATCCGCCGACCACTGGCGTCGCCACCGTGCGCTCGGTCATTCCCGCAGTAGGCACCGAGTCCCAGACCTATGAGTTGAGAGCGGACCTGACACACCCCCGCGAGGCGAGCTGGCCGGTCGGGCAGCTGGTCAGCGTGCATGTGCCCACGGAAAAGACCGCAGACGCGCTGATGGTTCCTCGCGACGCCCTGGTGCTGCGCCGCGAAGGGGCCCGGGTCATCCGCATCCGGGATGACAACACCGCCGAGTGGGTACCGGTCACGCTGGGACGGGGTTTTGGCGAATGGATTGTTGTCGACGGGAACCTGCGCGCCGGCCATCGCATTGCCGTGCGCGGTGCGGAACGCCTGAGCTCCGGGCAAAGCGTGGAGGTGCTGCGTGATCTCGCAACAGAACGTCAAACGGTGCCGGTCGCGGGTTAGGCCACCGGCACCGTCCTCGTTCTCAGGCCAGTTTTGGCGCTGCTGTTTCCGCCGCCAACCGGCCGCGTTCCTTGGTGGCGGTCCCGGTTGCGGCAAAGCCCAGCACGGTGCCATCGGGTGACACGTAACGGGCAATCCAGTTGGGGGCTTCGCCTTCGAGCTGCCATTCGCCGTCCGCACGCGGCGGCGGGCATACCAGGGTGGGCAGCACCGGGGTTTTCACAATCACCGGCATCGCCGGCCAGTTCACTGCGGTTGGCTCGCCCGTCAGCGTTGCCGCCAATGCCCGCGCGCTCGCCGTGATCGGCAGGATGTACGGCAGCACATGCCCGCAGACTTCGGCCACGTCGCCCAGGGCGTAGATTCCCGGCACATTGGTCTGCAACTGCGCATCCACACGAATCCCGCGCGCACAATCGATACCGGCACTCTGGGCCAGCGCGGTCCGCGGCACCAGACCCACGGCAGATAGCACCAGGTCCGCATTCAGTACCCGCCCGTCGGCCAGCGTGACGGCATAACCCCCGCTCTCCGCCGTATTCACCGCGGTCACGGTCGTACCCAGTTCAAAGGTCGCGCCGGCTTCGGTCAGAGCCGCTTCCAGGCTCTTTCCCACGACCTCGGGCAACAACATGCCCAGCGGCCAGCCCAGCGGGTCGACCAGGGTGACCCGGTAGCCCTGCGACAACAGGTCGTTGGCGTATTCACTGCCGATCAGCCCGGCGCCGATCAGCAGCACATGGCCCTCGGCGGGCAATTGTTCGCGGAAACGCGCGTAGTCCAGGCGGTCATTGACGTGCAGGATCTGCTCAACCGCATCGCCTTCCCATGGGAACTTGCGACATTCGGCACCGTGCGCCAGAACCAACTGGTCGTAGCCCAGCGATTCGCCGTTTTCCAGCACCACTTTCTGCGCACCGCTGTCGATGCGCTCGACGCGGGTATGGGTGCGGATGTCTGCCTGCAGGTCCGTCGCCAGTTTGGTCGCCGGCGTCATGATCAGATCATCGGCGGTCTTGCCGGATGCCAGCGCCTTGGACAGGTTCGGCTTGTAATAGGCCGCACCGTCGTCAGCCGTCACAATGGTCAACGCCGTATCGGGATCGCGCTTGCGCCATTCACGCGCAAGCGTGAGACCGGCGTGGCCCGAGCCGATAATGAGCAGGCCGCTCAAATTTCTTCCATCTCGAAATCGGACTTGGGCGCGCCACAATCCGGGCAGGTCCAGTCATCCGGTACATCTTCCCAGGCCGTGCCCGGGGGAATGCCGTCCTCGGGCATGCCGAGCGCTTCTTCGTAGATGAAGTCGCAGACAAGACAACGCCATTTGCGCTGACCGCTCATAGGGATACTCCTTGAAATGGATGGCTGCGGAAGACGCGGCCTGAGGCCGGCAGAGGCAAAGCTGCCAGCAATTGATGGCAGGATTATAGACATCGAATGCTGCGATCGTGCGCGATTCCGCGTATCATCCGTCCATCCGGATTGACGGATAAGCAGCCTTGGAGCGCAAGCATGAGCACCCCTTTTGAGCACGCCCTGTCGCAACGCATCCTGATTCTGGACGGCGCGATGGGCACCCAGATCCAGCAGCACAAACTCGGCGAAGCCCAGTATCGCGGCGAGCGCTTCGCGGACTGGGGCCAGGA
>JBFHON010000134.1:0-7934 GCA_041593295.1 Oceanococcaceae bacterium
AGCGCTGACGGGAAACCCCCCAGTCGCGCAGACGGAACTGGATGCGCTCCTCACCCAGGCCTTCCTCGGCCAGCGCATTGCGTATCTGATCGAAAGCCTCCTCGAACTGCAGCCCGTCGTAATCCCCGGAGCGGATCAGCGGACCCTTCTCCACATAAGCCTCTTCACGCACATCCGGCGCTTCGCCACTGGCGTCAGCAATCACCGCACGGATCGGCAGATCGTAGGCCCGGGCAAACTCCCAGTCCCGCTGGTCATGCGCCGGAACGCTCATCACCGCACCGGTGCCGTAGCCCATCAACACGAAGTTGGCGACCCAGATCGGCAGGATGTCGCCGGTGAGCGGGTGCCGCGCGAGCAGGCCCAGGGGCATGCCCCGCTTTTCCTGCGTTTCGATATCGGCGGTGGAGGTGGAGCCGCGTGCGCATTCTTCGCAGAAGGCCGCCACGTCTTCCCGCTTCGCCGCGACCTGCTGGGCCAGCGGGTGGCCGGCAGCCACCGCCAGGTAGGTGACGCCATAGAGCGTATCCGGACGGGTGGTGAACACCTCGAGTTCCGGGCATTCGTCGCAGTTCTCCACCGGAAAGCGGATCGACAGACCGCGCGAGCGACCAATCCAGTTGCGTTGCATGGTGCGCACGGCTTCCGGCCATTGCTCCAGGGCATCCAGTCCGTCCAGCAACTCGTCGGCGTACTCGCTGATCCGCAGGAACCATTGCGAAATCTCGCGCTGCTCGACCAGCGCCCCACTGCGCCAGCCCCGGCCATCCACGACCTGCTCATTGGCCAGTACGGTGTTGTCGACGGGATCCCAGTTCACCACGGCCGCCTTGCGATAGGCCAGCCCTTTCTGCATCAGGCGTGTGAACAGCCACTGCTCCCAGCGGTAGTAGTCGGCGTCACAGGTGGCAAACTCGCGGGACCAGTCGTAGGACAGGCCCAGACTCTTGAACTGCTTGCGCATGTGCGCGATGTTTTCGCGGGTCCACGCGGCCGGGGCAACCCCGTGCTGGATCGCGGCGTTTTCGGCCGGCAAGCCGAAGGCATCCCAGCCCATGGGGTGCAGCACTGCCCGGCCCTGCATGCGCTGGTAGCGGGCTATCACGTCCGCAATGGTGTAGTTACGCACGTGCCCCATGTGCAGTTTGCCGCTGGGATACGGGAACATGGCCAGGCAATAGAACGGGTCTGCGGCGCTGGTGTCGTCGGCACGATCAGCTCCGGTCTGTTCCCATAGGTTCTGGGCTTCGGCTTCGACATCCGCCGGAATGTAATTTTCTTGCATTAGTTGTGTTTTGGCACCACGGGGTGCGAAGAGGAAATTCGGACAAAACGGCGCACACTCAGCCCGATCAGGGCAAGCAGCGCCAGGAAGGTCAGCGGCCAGTCCTGCAACCGCATGTAGGGGGTCCAGCCGGTACGGGGTTCGACACGGGCCGTCAGCACCCCACGCTCACCCCAGTCGAGGGTTTTCTGCGCCCGGCCGTCCGGGCCAATGACGGCACTGATCCCGGTATTGGCCACCCGCAGCAGCACCCGGCCGGTTTCGGCAGCACGGGCGCGGGCGATCTGAAAATGCTGCTCCGGCGCCAGCGAGCCGGCAAACCAGGCATCGTTGGTGACATTCACCAGCACACCGCTGCCACGGGCGCTGCGGGCAAACTCGGCCGGAAACACATCCTCAAAGCAGATGGACATGGCAATCGGCACATCATTCGCCCGCAGGTAGCGGTCCCCGGCGAGATCGGTCCGGATATCACTGAAAGGCAGGTTCAGGAAATCCAGCACCGGCCGAATCCACCCGGGAACCGGAAAGTACTCGCCAAAGGGCACCAGGTGCTGCTTCACGTAGCGCCCCGGCTGCTCCCCCAGGGCATACACGGTGTTGTACGCACGCTGGTCCTGCTGCGTAATCACGCCGGCCAGCACGGTCTGCTCCCGCTGGCGGGCATCGCGTTGCCACATCTCGAACCATGGCTGCACACTCGCATGGGCCGCAGGGATCGCCACTTCGGGCCAGATCACCAGATCGGCCTGGCTCTGGGCCTGCGTCAGTTCGGTATACATTTCCAGAGTCGGGCGCAGATTCTGCGGTTGCCACTTGTCCTGCTGGGCAACATTGCCCTGGATCAGCGCCACCTCCAGCGCCTCGCCGTCGGGCTGCGTCCAGTGAGACGCCCCCGGCAGCAGGAAGGCCCCCAGCAGCACCGCGACCAGCAGCGGTGCGGCGACGCGCCATTGCCGCTGCAACAGCATGACCCCGCAGCCGGCGACCAGCCACCACAGCACACCCGCCCCCTGCACACCGACCACGGCCAGCAAGCCGTCCAGCCCGGGCAGGTCGACCCACTGGTAGCCAGTGCTGAGCCAGGGGAAGCCCCCGAAGATCAGGTCGCGCAGATGCTGCGCCAGCAACCACGCTGCCGGTAAAGCGATCAGCATGCGGCGGGCGCCGGGGGCCACAACCACCCAGGCCAGCCCAAGGGCAAGCATGGGAAAAATCGCGAGATAGGCCGCAAGTACCAGAACCAGGATTGCCGCCACCCCGGCCGGGGCCCCGCCATAGGTATGCACGCTGACAAAGACCCACGACACCCCGGCCAGATACAGGCCCAAGCCGAACAGGTAGGCCGGCAGGAGCACGGCGCGCGCGGACAGTTTACGTACCTGCCACAGCCAGCACACCGCAACCAGCAGGCTCAGCGGCCACAGCCCGAACGGCGCATAACCCAGCACCTGGATGGCTCCGACCAGCGTGGAAACCAGCACGATCTGCAGGCGGACGTTCACCGGGTGCTCAGGTTCCCGCCGCCGCGGCCGGAGCGACATCGCCGACCCTGACCTGCAACAACTGCACCCGCCGCGAGTCGGCACGCAGCACCTTGAAATGGAAATCGTTCAGCACGGCCTGCTCGCCGCGGCGTGGCACATGGCTGAGCGCCTGGGTGACCAGCCCGCCCACCGTATCCGCATCATCGTCGCTGAAATCAGTACCGAAAAACTCGTTGAATTCTTCGATGGTGGCAAGCCCGGTGACCAGATAATGCTCGGCGTCCTGGCGCACGATCGGCGCCGACTCGCTCTCGTCGTGCTCATCATCGATTTCACCGACGATCGTTTCCAGAACATCCTCGATGGTGACCAGACCGGCCACGCCACCGTATTCATCCACGACAATCGCCATGTGATGACGGCCGCTGCGAAAATCCTTGAGCAGGATATTCAGGCGCTTGGTCTCCGGAACAAACACCGGTTCCCGCAGATGCGTGCGCAGGTCAAACGCCCGCCCGTCATCGGTGGTCAGCGCCATGCCCTGCAGTTTGAGCAGGTCCTTGGCCAGCAGAATACCGATGATCTGGTCGCGGTTTTCCCCGATCACCGGAAAACGTGAATGGCCCGACTCGACAACGGTTCGCAGGATTTCCTGAGGCTCATCCTCCAGCCCCACGACCACCATCTGCGAACGCGGAATCATGATGTCTTCCACCGGTGTGTCGGCGGTGTCCAGCACCCCCTCCATCATCTCGAGGGCATCACCATCAATCACCCGCAAGTGCGTTGCCTCCTCCAACAACGCCGTGATCTCTTCCTTGCTTCGGGGAGCCCCGACCAGTGACCGCCCTACGCGGCGCAACCAGGTATCCGGACTCCCCTCGGGACTGGGAGGTCGATCGTCGTTCATTTACGTTTTTTCCGTGTCTGTAGATAAATAAGGGTCTGCGATATCCAGCGTGGCAAGCAAGGCCGCTTCCCGCGCCTCCATGACCTCGGCTTCGGCATCCTGCTGATGATCATAGCCAGTCAGGTGCAGGCAGCCGTGAATGACCATGTGCGCCCAGTGGGCCGCAGGTGCCTTGCCCTGCTCCCGGGCTTCGCGTCGGATAACCGCGGCGCACAGTGCCAAGTCGCCAATCAGTGGCACC
Organism: Oceanococcaceae bacterium; assembly: GCA_041593295.1. Taxonomy (GTDB): domain Bacteria; phylum Pseudomonadota; class Gammaproteobacteria; order Nevskiales; family Oceanococcaceae; genus MS8. Next base: position 3,924 of record JBFHON010000134.1, read on the forward strand.
GGGAAACCTTCCGGCACTTCCGCCGGAAAGGAGAGCACATTGGTGGGCTTGTGCTTGCCGCGAAACTGCGCGTTGAGACGCTGTGACTCGACCGCATTGACAATGCGCAGGTTCAGTTCGCCCTCCGCATCGCCCAGCGCCAGCCGGGCGGCCTGCTCCAGCCAGGCATCGTCGGGCAGATCGGCTTCGGTCGCCGGCACATCGCGAAGGATGTGAATCGTGGCCGCGCTCATGCCGAGCTCTTGTCGTAGGCCCGCACGATCCGGGCGACCAGGGGGTGGCGCACCACATCGTCGGCGGAGAAATGCGTGATGCGCACCCCTTCGACGCCGTGCAGAATCTTTGCGGCATGCGCCAGCCCCGACCGCTGTGCCTGTGGCAGGTCGATCTGGGTCACATCACCGGTCACCACGGCGGTCGAGCCGAAGCCCAGGCGGGTCAGAAACATTTTCATCTGCTCGATGGTCGCGTTCTGTGCTTCGTCCAGAATAATGAAGGACTCGTTCAATGTCCTCCCGCGCATGTAGGCCAGCGGTGCAATCTCGATGACCTGCCGCTCGATCAGGCGACCAACGCGCTCGAACCCCAGCATTTCGTACAGGGCGTCATACAGGGGACGCAGGTAGGGATCGACCTTTTGTGCAAGATCACCAGGCAGGAACCCGAGACGCTCCCCGGCCTCGACGGCCGGCCGCACCAGAATGATCCGGCGCACGGCTTCGCGTTCCAGGGCCCGTACGGCCGCAGCCACGGCCAGATAGGTCTTCCCGGTGCCTGCGGGGCCCACCCCGAAGGACAGGTCGACATCCATGATGCCCTGCAGGTAGCTGCGCTGATGCGGATTGCGCGGACGCACCAGACCCCGGCGCGTGCGAATGCTCAGCTCGTCCCCGGCGGGCAGGGTTTCCCGCGCCGTGATGTGGACATCATCGGCTTCCAGCGCCGCACCACTTTCGGCGGTGCGGGCGTAAAGCCGTTCAATGGTCTTTGCCGCCAGCTGCGCATCCTGCGCCGGGCCTTCGATGAAGAAGCGGTGACCGCGGTTGCGGATTTCGACGGCAAAATCCTTCTCGATTTGCCGCAAGTGACCGTCCAGCGGCCCACACAGCAACGCAAGCCGGTCCGCCGACTCCGGCTCCAGCGCGAGGTGCTCAATCACATTGGTGCTCATCGCCTCAGTGCGCCGAATCGCCAACCAGCCGGCCACGCAAGCTGTTCGGCAAACTCTCGGTGATCTCCACGGTGACGAACTGACCGATAACCTCCAGCGGGGCGGCAAAATTCACCCAGCGGTTGTTGTCGGTGCGCCCGGCGACCTCACGGGCATTCTTCTTCGACAGGCGCTCGACCAGCACCCGCTGCCGGGTTCCGACCATTGCCCGGGTGAACTCGTCACCGCGGGCCCGGATCTGCTCCTGCAAGGTGGCCAGGCGCTGCTTTTTCTCTTCCAGCGGCACGTTGTCCACCAGCTTTTCGGCCGGGGTTCCCGGGCGGGCCGAATAGACAAAGCTGTAGGCGTGGTCGAAGTCCGCAAAGGTGGCCAGTTCCAGCGTCGCCGCGAAGTCCTCGGCCGTCTCGCTGGGAAAGCCGACGATGATGTCGGTGGACAGGCTGATCTCCGGCCGGGCCGCGCGCAGGCGCTGAATCTTGGCCAGATACTCCTCGACGCTGTGCCCCCGCTTCATCATCATCAGAATGCGGTTGGAGCCCGACTGCACCGGCAGATGCAGGTAGGCGGCCAGCTTGTCGACCTCGGCATGAGCGGCAATCAGGCTGTCGCCAAATTCCGCCGGGTGCGAGGTGGTGTAGCGAATCCGCCCGAGACCGGGTATTTCCGCGACGTGCCGGATCAGCAGCGCCAGATCCGCCGTGGTGCCATCCTGCATCTCGCCCGCATAGGAATTGACGTTCTGCCCCAGCAGCGTCACTTCACGCACGCCCTGGTCGGCCAGTGCCTGCACCTCGGCCAGCACATCGGCCAGCGGGCGACTGATTTCCTCGCCCCGGGTGTAGGGCACCACGCAGAAGGTGCAGTATTTGCTGCAACCTTCCATCACCGAAACAAAGGCACAGACGCCTTCGGCGCGTGGCTTCGGCAACTGGTCAAACTTTTCGATCTCCGGAAAGCTGATATCCATTGCCGCCGCGCCAGACTGCTGGCGCTTTGCGACCAGCTCCGGCAAGCGGTGCAGGGTTTGCGGCCCGAAAATCAGATCGACATACGGCGCCCGGGCCAGGATTTCTTCGCCTTCCTGGCTGGCGACACAGCCCCCCACACCGATCAGGATGTCCGGATTTTTCGCTTTCAGCGCCTTCAGCCGACCGAGCTCGGAAAAGACCTTTTCCTGCGCCTTCTCGCGAATCGAGCAGGTATTCAGCAGCAGGACGCTCGCCTGCTCGGGGTCGTCGGTACGGGTCGTGCCATGCGAACGCTCCAGGACTTCGGCCATCTTGCCGGAGTCGTAGTCGTTCATCTGACAGCCAAAGGTCTTGATGTAAACCTGTTTCATTCGAGCGCGCACACGCGCGCAATAGTTTTGACAGAACCCGGTATTTTAGCCGCAGTTAGCCAGCGCGTCGCTACAACCGGCTGACCCAGGCATCAATGGCCGGCTCGAGCAGCTCCCAGGTCTGCTCGAAAGCCTCACGACCCTGGCAATACGGGTCCGGCACCGGAGCATCGCCCTTGAGCCAGTGCATCACCGAGTAGACCCGACCCCGCGCCTCGGGAAATCGCCCCAGCACCCAGCGCGAATGGTGATCTTCCATTGTCAGGATCAGGTCATGGGATGTCACCAGCGCACTGGTGAGCTGGCGAGCCCGATGGTCCGCCATGTCGATTCCGTGATCCATCATCACCGCCTGCGCATTCTCGTCCGCCGGCCAGTTGACCATGGCCCCAGTGCCCGCCGACCCGACCTTGCCGGCGGGGTGCTTCCACCGCTGGCGCAGCAGGTATTCACCCATCGGGCTGCGGCAGATGTTGCCGGTACAGACGACCAGTACCGACTCAAACATCGGCCACCCGCACGCGCAGCTTGCCCTGCGCCTTGCGCGCCAACAGGTCGTGCAGGGCCTGCGGCACCTGCTCCAGCGTGTAATCTGCTGACACCCGCGGTTTGAGCTTGCCCGCGCGCCACAACTCGGCCAGCTCGGTGAAGTTCTGCAGGTTGAGCGCCGCCTCCCGCATGGCAAATGCCCCCCAGAAGACACCGACAGCGGCGGCGCCCTTGATCAGCAACTTGTTGATGGGCAACTCGGGTATCCGGCCCGCGGCAAAACCGACGATGAGCACGCGCCCGCGCCACGCCAGGCAGCTGGGCACGTCATCGAACAGATCGCCGCCAACCGGGTCGTAGATCACGTCCACGCCCTGGCCGCCGGTCAGCGCCTTGATCTGGGCTTTGAGCCCCTCGTTGTAGTTGATGACTTCGTCGGCGCCATGCTCACGGCACACCGCCATTTTTTCCGCACTGCCGACTGCGGCAATGACCTTGCCGGCCCCCATCGCCTTGGCCAGCTCGACCGCCGCCAGACCCACCCCACCGGCAGCACCGAGCACCAGCACCGACTCACCCGGAGCCAGCGCAGCGCGCTGCTTGAGGGCGTGGTACGACGTGCCATAGGCCATGGGGAAAATCGCTGCGGTCTCCAGCGGCATGCCATCCGGCACGGGCAACAGCCCCGCGGCAGGCGTGACCAGCTCCTCGCGGTAGCAGCCGTGAGAAAGCACCGCCATTACCCGATCCCCGACCGCAACGTTGGTCACCTTGTCGCCGATTTCGGTCACGACACCGGCCATTTCGGCCCCGGGAGAGAACGGCGGCTGAGGCTTGAACTGGTACTTGCCCTCGATCACCAGGGTATCGGGGAAGTTCACCCCCGCAGCGGTCACCCGCACCCGCGCCGCATGCGGGCTGATGGGTTCGGCCGGCACCTCCTCCACGACCAGCGTATCCGCAGGCCCCAGCTCCTTGCACAACAGCGCTTTCATCAATCGTTGTCCCCGTA
>JBFHON010000135.1:0-7929 GCA_041593295.1 Oceanococcaceae bacterium
CGACCGAGGTGCGGACAAATGGCAGCCCCAGGGTGACATTGACGGCGTTGCCAAACCCGGCGTACTTCAGCGTGGGAAGGCCCTGGTCGTGATACATCGCGAGCACGGCATCACAGGCTGTCAGGCGGCGGGGGGTGAAAATGGTATCGGCAGGCCACGGACCGCTGACATCCATGCCCCGCTTGCGGGCCTGCTCCAGCGCCGGCTCGATGATGTCGATTTCCTCGCGCCCGAGCAGGCCATCTTCCCCGGCATGCGGGTTGAGACCGCAACAGGCGATTCGTGGTCGGGGCAACTGGAAGTGCTGCTGCAAGTCACGTTGCAGGATCTCCAGGCACCGCAGGATGTCATCCGTCGCCAGCGCGTCGGGGACCTCCCGCAAGGGCAGGTGCGTGGTCACCAGCGCCACCCGGAGCGTGGGACAGGCCAGCATCATGACCACCCGATCGACGCCGGCTTGTGTTGCCAGATATTCGGTATGCCCGCGAAACTCCGGCTGGATGCGTGCCAGCGCTGATTTCTGGACCGGGCCGGTGATCAGGGCTCCGGTCCTGTCGCTCAGCATCTCCACGGCACGGTCCAGCGCCCGTAGCTGCAGCGCGCCATGCGCTTCCAGGCACTGGCCAAACCGGGATGGGGGGCTGCTGCCGACGGCCTCGTAGTACAGCGTGCCTGCCGGTGTCGGCAGGGGCTGGCCGGGATAGGGCTGCAGCGTGACGGGCAGGTTCAGGGCCTGGGCCTGCTGGGCAAGCAGGGCCGGGTCGGTCAGGGCGACCCGGCAGGCCGGGGTCCCCTGCTGGCTGATCTTCAGCAGGCACTCGATGCCGATACCACCGGGTTCACCCGGCGTGTGCAGCAGCAGTGACACCGCAATCAGATCGCGCCGGGAGCAGGCTGGTATTCCACATAGGCTTCGGCACGCAGGCGGCGCGCCCAGGCTTCGAACTCCTCACCAACCTTGCGCCGGAAGATGGCCTGGCGGACCATCGCGCGGCGCATGTCTTCGGTGCGGTCGCGTTCACGCCGCGCGATGACTTCGGCTATGTGCCAGCCAAAACCGGAGCGGAATACCGGGCTCAGTTCGCCAGGCTGCAGGCTGTCCAGCGCGGCCTGGAACGCCGGATCGAAAGTTCCTGCCGCCTGCCAGCCCAGATCGCCGCCCTGGTTGACGGAGCCGGGATCCTCGGAGTGCTTTTTCGCCAGTTCGGCGAAATTGGCGCCATCGCGAATCTGCTGGCGCAGTTTGCGCAGCGCCGCTTCGGTCTGGACGGCGTCGCGCAGCGGGTTGTCCCGCATCAGGATGTGCCGGGCATGAACCTCCGCGACCAGCGCATCGCCGGTGTCGGCGCCGCGCTTTTCGTCCAGCCGGAACAGGTGCCAGCCACCCGGGCCGGCCAGCGGCTCGGAAACCTGCTCCGGGCTCATCCGCGGGGCAACGGCGGCAATGATGCTGGGGAGCTCCGTGCCCCGTCGCCAGCCCAGCTCGCCACCTTCGATGGCGGTGGAGGCGGCCGAATGCTGGATGGCAAGCTCCCGGAAACTGCGCCCCTGTTCGTACTCGGCCTTGATGGCCGTGGCCTGATCCAGCGCTGCTGCGCGCTGTTCCGGGCTGGAGTCATCAGCGACCGCGATCAGGATATGGGACAGCCGGTACTCGGTGTTCTGGTCAGCCAGGCCCTGGCGCAGGGCGGCATCCACGTCACGTTCACTGACCGCAACCCGGCCTTCCACCTCGCGCCCGCGCAGCTGGCTCAGCAGCAGGTCCTCGCGGACCTGGCGGCGCAGGTCCAGGTAGCTGATGCCCTCGTCGCGCAGCGTGCGGGCAAAGGCATTCAATGACATCTGGTTGCGTGCAGCCAGCTCATTCATCGCCCGATCCAGCTCGGAATCGGTCACGGTGATCCCGGACTGCTCGGCGCGCTGCAGCTGCACCCGTGTCAGCACCATCCGGTCCAGCAATTGTCGCTCGATCTGGTCCAGAGGCGGCAGCGGGTTGCCTTGCGCGGCGAACTGCCGGGCCAGCGTTTCGTAGTTGCTGCGCAACTCGCTGGCCAGAATGACGTCGTCATTGACCTTGGCCACGATGTAGTCCACGGCAGGCAGTTCCGCGGGCGCTGTGGTCGCCATGGAGGCCAGAAGAAGAAACAGTGCGTAGCGTGATTTCATTAAATTCACAAACATTAGAAACTCAAAGCATCGCGATCGAAGATATCTCCAAAACCGCGACCAAAATTACCGAGACCACGAAACGCGAGCTGCAGAAAGACGCCCGTGTCGTAGTCATCCACAGTCCCGTTGACGTAACGGCGCATACCCGCCGTGACACCCCAGCAGCAGCTTTGATACGAAAGACCGGCCAAGGTTTCCTGGCTGCGGTTTTCGTCGAGTGCCCAGACCCAGTGCACTGCGCCACGCCAGCGGCCACCCAGGGGCCACAGGACCAGCGTATCAATTTGCTCGAAGAGGTCACGCCGGAAGCGATAGGCCAGTTGCAGGCGCTCGCCGGCATTACCCAGATAGCGGCCGCCGACACTCAAGGCATCAAACCGTGATTCTTCCGTATTGTACTGCCCTGCAGCCCGTCCACGAATGCCATTGGCCGCATCCACATCGGTTTCCAGCAGCCAGTCCGACGCGCCGCTGCGTCCGCTGGTCTCGTCAGGCAGTGTGACGCTGCTTTCACTGAGACGGTATTGCACCCCCAGGCGGAAGCGTGCGCGCCGTATTCCGCTGACCGGGTCCAGGATCGAGCTCTCGACCGAGGGGATCAGGGTGTTCTCGTCACTGATCCGGTCGATGCCGCTGAAGCGGTTGTTGGAGCGCAGCTGGTCCAGCGAGAAGTCCGGCAGGCTGGTGTCGAACACCGGCAGGGAAGCCTGGTCCCGGTAGGGTGTGTACAGATAATCCAGCCGCGGACGCAGCGTCTGCACATTCCCGCTGCGCGTGCTGCGCAGCAGGTTCAGCCCCACCCCGGCACGGATGGAGGGCAGGTCGCGTTCCTGCACGCTGGCATTGGCCGCGTCATAGCGCGTATAGCGCCAGCCTCCGGAGGCCTGCATTTCCCAGCCACGAGCCAGATGCTCCCAGTTGAGCTGGGCGTTGGCGTCATAGCGGGCGGTGGTCTGCTCGCCATCGCTGGCAAAGCGCACCAGCTCCATGCCCAGCTGTGGACGCCATCCGTGCCAGTCACGCAGCGGGTTGTACAGGGCCGACAGTTCCGGTTCCCGGGTGTACACGGCGCTCGTCGCGTCCGGGTCGAGGATCTGGAAGTTGACCACCCGTGTGCGCACCTGCACAGCGGTCAGCGGCCGCCAGCTCAGATCCAGTCGGCGTTCGAGCACGTTGGTGCTGGAATCACTGTCGTCCAGGCCCAGTTCGCGCAGGAAGTCGATATCGCTGACCTCGTCGTACTGCATCTCGGCGCGGGCCCGGTCAAACAGCCGGGTGGTGAGTTCGCCGCCCCACTGGTATCGGCGCTCGCCGGTTATCGCATCCCGGCTCAGCCAGCGCGTTCGCACGCTGGCCTGGCCGGCCTGCCACAGGCCCCGGGCTTCGCCGCCGATCACGGCGCCGCGCCGGTCCAGCCATTCCGGAGTCAATGTCAGGTCGGCCTGGGGGTGCAGGTTCAGGTACACCGGCCAGCGCAGGTAGAACCCGGTGCTGTCGCTACTACCCATCTGCGGGTACAGCAGCCCGGTCTGGCGGTCCTCGCTGACCGGGAAGCGGAACCAGGGCAAATACAGCACCGGGACATCAAAAAACCGCAGCTGCATGTTGCGCGCCACGCCTTCGCCGCGTTCCGCATTGATCCGGATCTCGCTGCCCCGGATCGCCCAGGCGGGGTCGCTCGGGTCGCAGGTGGTGTATTCGACCTGGTACAGACCGAGCCGGTCCGTTGCCAGTTGCAGGCGCTCCGCCCCACCGCGGCCGCCATTGCTGAAGCTGAACTGGGTCTGATGAAAGGTCGCCGTGTCGTTGTCCAGGTCGAAGCGTGCAGACTCGGCTTCGATCTGGCTCATGGCGCTGCGAAAGCGGACCGCGGACTCAATGGTGGCAATGCGCGCGGGGTGGTCGTAGCGCATCGATTCGGTTTCCAGAAGCTGGTCTTCAAAGCGCAGCTGGACACCGCCGGTCAGCGTGGAGGTTCCATACGCATCGAGGTTGGCCGCGCCGGCCGACATTTCGAGCGTGTTGGCTGCCGTGGTGGTTTCAGGAAGCGGCTGCAGGGTGGAAAGCGGGCACTCCTGCGCGAGCGCCGGCCAGGGCACAGACACAAGTACACCGGAGACGAGCCCGGAGATTGCGTAAACTGCGGCGGTTTTTCCCAAAACGACGGTGTTCCGTGAACGCACCACAACGCGAAGACGCGCGGATGCAGGCAATGCGATGTTGGCTCCGGGACGTGCTGCCCGGCGCGGATGAGCTGACAGCCGCTTCCAGTGATGCCAGCTTTCGCCGCTATTTTCGCACTGAAAGCCAGGGCGCGACGTATATCGTGATGGATGCGCCGCCGGCTCAGGAAGATTGTGCCCCATTCGTTCAGGTTGCCGGGTGGTTGGCAGCGCATGCGGTGGCTGCGCCACGGGTGCTCGCACAGGACCTGGACGCCGGTTTTCTGCTGCTCGATGACCTCGGCAGCGAGACCCTGCTGCAGCGCGTGCAGGCGAGCCCGGATGAGGAGTCGGCCTGGTATCGGCAGGCCATTGATCTGTTGCTCGACATGCAGCAGGCCGATCAGGCCAGCCCCCTGCCGGTTCCGGCCTACGACGAGGCGCTGCTGCTGCGGGAAGTCGATCTGTTCCCGGATTGGTATGTCCACCAGTTGCGCAAGCAACAATGGAGTGCCGCGGACCGGGGGTGCTGGCAGGAGCTGCGGGCCGAGCTGCTGAACCGGGTGCTTGAGCAGCCGCAGGGCCTGGTGCACCGGGATTACCACAGCCGCAATCTGATGGTGCACTCGCACGGACATCTGGCGACCATCGACTTTCAGGATGCCGTTCGGGGCGCCCGCAGCTATGACCTGATTTCCTTGCTGCGCGACAGCTATCACCGTTTGTCCCCGGGGCAGGCGCGGGAGCTGCAGCGCTATTACTTCGACGGCGCACACAGCCGCGGTCTGTTGCCGGCAGAGTTGGGTCCGGAAGAATTCGCGCGGCAGTGTGCCGTGATGGCGATGCAGCGGCACCTGAAGGTTGTGGGCATCTTTGCGCGGCTGTGGCTCAGGGACGGCAAGCGCGCCTATCTGAACGACATCCCGCTGACACTGGAGTACCTGGACGAGGTCTGCGCCGTGGCTGGCGTCGTTCATACCGACTGGCTGCGTTCGCAGCTGACCGGATACACCGTGGGGGATGGCGCCGTGCCGGCGTGAAGGCCATGGTGCTGGCTGCCGGGCGCGGCGCGCGCCTGAGCCCGCTGACCGATGTGTGTCCCAAGCCGTTGATGGAGGTGGGCGGCCAGACCCTGCTCGAGCGCATCCTGTGCGGACTGGAGGCGGCCGGGTTCACCCGCATCGTGGTCAATGTGTCCTGGCTGGGTGAGCAGATCATCGAGGTTCTGCGCCAGCGTACCAGCGTGGCCGAAATCGTCATCAGCGACGAGCGCGACGAGCGTCTGGAAACGGGCGGCGGCATCTGCAAGGCCCTGCCGCACCTCGGGTCAGGCGCTTTTGCCGTGGTCAATGCCGATGTGCTCAGCGATTACTCCTGGCCCCGTCTGGCCGCGCGTGTCGCGCAGTGGTCATCCGACGAACTGGTGCACCTGGTTCTGGTGCCGAACCCTCCGCATAACCCGGGCGGTGACTTTGGTTTTCACCAGGGGCGGCTGCTCAGTGAGCCGGCTTATACCTTTGCCGGGATCAGTGTGCTGTCGGCAGGCCTGTTTGCAGGTCAGCGGCCGGGCGAGGTGTTCGCACTGGCGCCGCTGCTGCGGGATGCGGTGCGGCAGCAGCGGGCCAGCGCAGAACTGCACACGGGTTACTGGAACGATGTGGGGACCCGCGACCGTCTGGAAGCGGCGCGGGCCTGGGCTGGTGGTGCCGCGTCGCCGGGCTAGTGGCCCAGACGGCGGATACCGCGTGAATCGGCCACCAGAACCACATCGGCCGGGCGGGAGGCAAACAGACCGCAACTGATCACGCCGGTGATCTGGTTGATTTCACGCTCCAGGGCGACCGGGTCCGTCGCGCGCAAGCCACGCAGGTCGAGGATCACCCCGCCGTTGTCGGTCACCACACCGCTGCGCCACTCCGGGACGCCACCCGTGCCGATCAGTGCGCGCGCCACCAGTGACCGCGCCATGGGCACGACCTCGATGGGAATGCCGAAGTCACCCAGTACCGGGACGCACTTGGATTCATCAATGATGCAGATAAAGCGCTCGCTGGCTGCGGCGACGATCTTTTCGCGGGTCAGCGCCGCCCCGCCGCCCTTGATAAGCCGGCGATGCGGGTCGCATTCGTCAGCGCCATCGACGTACAGGCTCAGCGGGCCTGCCGCGTTCAGGTCCAGCACTTCAATGCCATGTTGTTGCAGGCGTTGCGTGGTGGCATCGCTGCTGGATACAGCCCCTTGAATGCGGTCCTTGATCCGGGCCAGGCCATCGATGAAGAAGTTCACCGTGGAGCCTGTTCCCACGCCGATGATCATGCCGTCTTCAACGAGTTCCAGGGCGGCGTCGGCTACCGCTTTCTTGCGTTCATCTTGAGGGGTCATTTCCGCTGTGTCTTGCTCGGCTTGAGAGGTTTCGGTTCGGGGCGATTCTCGCAGATTACGCCGGGTTACTGCCGGGCGCCGAACAAGGCCGTCCCGACACGGACGATGGTGCTCCCCGCCGCGATGGCCGCTTCCAGGTCCGCAGACATGCCCATGGACAGCGTGTCCACGGGGCTGCCCAGTTGTCCGGCCAGCTGTGCCACCCGTGCGAACATGGCGTATTGCGCCTGCGGGTCTCTGCTGGCCGGCGGGATGGTCATCAGGCCGCGCAGGTTCAGGCGCGGGAGCTGGCGGATCGCGTCGGCCAGCCGGATGGCTTCGTCAGCTGTTACGCCGCCCTTGCTGGCCTCGCCTTCGAGATTGACCTGGATGCATACATTCAGCGGTTCGCGCTCTTCCGGCCGCTGCTTGTTCAGGCGCTGCGCGACCCGCAGACTGGCAACGGTGTGCACCCAGTCGAAATGTTCGGCGATGCTGCGGGTCTTGTTGCTCTGGACCGGTCCGATGAAGTGCCAGCAGATGTCGGTCGGCAGGAGGGGGATCTTCTCCAGGGCTTCCTGCAGATAGTTTTCGCCGAAGCTGCGCTGCCCCGCTGCATAGAGCTGCTGGATGGATTCCACCGTCTGCCGCTTGCTTACGGCCAGCAACGCGACGCTGGAGGGCTGGCGGGAATGCTTCGCGCAAGCTTCGGCAATGCGTTGAAGTACCACAGTGCGCTTGCTGGCGGCGTCGTTTGCCGATAGCGTTGGAGGTCTGCTCATCGATCTTTCGTCGGCCACGGAGACTGTTTCGCGATGGACATCGCTCAATTATTGACCTTTGGCGTTAAACAAGGTGCTTCGGACCTGCATCTTTCTTCGGGTGTCGAGCCCATGATCCGGGTGGACGGGGACATCCGCCGAATCAATTTGCCGGTGATGGAGCACAAGGAAGTTCACGAGATGTTGTACGACATCATGAACGACCGCCAGCGCAAAGATTACGACGAATACCTGGAAACCGATTTTTCTTTCGAGATTCCCGGTGTGGCCCGCTTCCGGGTCAACGCCTTCAACCACAACCGCGGTGCGGGCGGGGTCTTCCGGACAATTCCCTCGGATATTCTGACCCTGGAGCAGTTGAACGCCCCCAAGATCTTCAAGGACATCGCGAACACCCCGCGCGGCATCGTGCTGGTGACCGGCCCGACCGGCTCGGGGAAGTCGACCACGCTTGC
>JBFHON010000136.1:0-7895 GCA_041593295.1 Oceanococcaceae bacterium
GCCGCGCAATCATTTCTGGAGCAGCAGGGCCTGGTGAACCGACTGAACAGGCGCACCAGACTGACCATTGGGGCACCAGCGATGCGCATGAGCGGGCCGCATTCCAGCGTAGCGGGAGCCGCGTCAGTACGGTCAATGGCGTCCGATACCGGGTCAATATCTGCTGCCGTTGGCGGCGATAGGCTGTGTGTTCCGGCTGCATTTGCCCTTGTGCAAGGGCAGCCTGAGGCCTTTCCTGTTTACCGCGATTGTCTGGAGGCAATGTGAGAGCGTACATACCCGGGTTGGCGGCCATCCTGCTGCTGGCCGCCTGTTCCGGCGGAGCGGACGGCGTGGCCGCTTCCGCATCGGCTGCGGCTGCGTCCGCGACCGTGGCGATGTCTGCGGAGCAGACGGCCGTGTTCAACCGTAGCTGCGGCCTGTGCCATGGGGTTGCGGGGACGGGGGCACCAGCGCCCCAGGACACCACCGCCTGGGCGGCGCGCAATGCGCAGGGCATGGAAGCGCTGCTGGAGCACACGATCAAGGGCTACGGGGGCATGCCGCCGATGGGGATGTGTATGGAATGCAGTCACGAGGACTTTGCGGTGTTCATCGCCTACATGTCCGGGCTGGAGTGCGAAGAATGAGTGCGAATATTTCCCGACGTGCGTTGTTGCAGGCACTGGGTTCGGCCGGGGCGGCCACGGCCCTGGGGGTCTGGGGTGGGTTCGCTCAGGCGCATTGCAAGTCGCAACGCTTTGTCTGGCGCAACTGGTCGGGCGCACAGGAGTGCATTCCGGCGGCTCGGCCATCTCCGGCGACGGAGGACGCACTGGCCAGTCTGCTGCGCACGGCAGACATGCCGATCCGGCCCGTGGGGTCCGGGCATTCCTTCAGTCCGCTGGTGCCGACCAGCGGAAACATGGTGTCCATCGGCAGGCTCGGCGGTCTGCTGGACTACGACAGGTCGACGCAGCAAGCCGAGTTCGGTGCGGGTACGGTGCTGTCGCAGGTGGGTGAGCCGCTCAAGGAACTGGGCATGGCGCTGACCAACATGCCCGACATCGACTACCAGACGCTGGGGGGGCTGATGGCAACCTCCACACATGGCACCGGGCTGGGGCATGGCTCGCTGGCGACGCAGGTTGTCGGGCTGCGTCTGGTTACGCCGGAAGGTGAAATCCACGACTGCAGCGCCACCGAGAACCCGGATCTGTTCCGCGCGGCCCAGGTTTCTCTCGGGGCGCTGGGGGTGGTAACCCGCTATCGCCTGCAGTGTCGCGACGCGTTCCGGGTCAAGGAAGTGAACTGGATAGCGAAAACGGAAGACCTGCTCGATGACCTGGACAGCCTCGTTCGCCAGTATCAATTTTTCGAGTTCATCCCGCTGTTGCACACCGACTACTCCCTGGCCATCGCCATTGATGAGACCGATGAGCCGGTCTACCACAGCGGGGAAAGCGGTGAAGATCAGGGCAACTTCTTCATGAAGTTGATCGAGAAAACCCACAAGTACGGCTCGGATTTCCCTGCGGCACGGCGCGTGTTCATGAACCTGGTCGCGAATGTTCCCGATTTCGAGCCCACGGTGGATGATTCCTACAAGCTGCTCAGCAATGTGCGCAACATCCGTTTCAACGAAATGGAATATCAGGTGCCCATCGAGGCAGGCCCGGCCTGCCTGCGCGAGATCCTGGAAGTGGTGAAGCGCAAGAACCTGGAGTCCTGGTACCCGCTGGAATACCGGGTGGTCAAAGGTGATGACATCACCCTGAGCCAGTTTCAGGGGCGTGACAGCGCGTCGATCTCCATCCACCAGCACCACACGATGGATTACCACAGCTATTTTGCGGAGATCGAGCCGATCTTCTGGAAACACGATGGCCGCCCGCACTGGGGCAAGCTGCACAACCTGAATGCGCGCCAGCTTGCACCGCTGTACCCGCACTGGCAGGACTTTCTGGACATCCGCGCGGAGGTCGATCCCCGGGGCAAGATGCTGAACGGGCATTTGCGCACGCTGTTCGGGGTCTTCTAGCCGGGGTCGTCTCCGGGTTCCCGGGCGGCCGGTAGGCCCGGGTGGAACGGTGGCAGAATGGCCTGCTCAAGCAGGACGGGCAGGGTTGTCCGTCCTGCGTGGCGTGCCACTGCGACCAGGGGAGATGTCTGCTTCGGCCATGCAGAAAAACCTGACCGGTTACACGGTTTCTACCCATTTCGTCCGCCTGCTGACGGACTACGCGTTGGCGCGTGGCCTGCCGCCTGCGCTGTTGCTGGCGAGGCAGGGGCTGGACCCCGCCGCGCTGGACAACCCGGAGGGGCGGGTCGCATTTGCCGACTATGCCCGTCTGCTCGATGGCCTGGCTGTTGAACTGGATGAGCCACACCTCGGATTGAGCCTGGGGGCAACGGCCCGGGTGGCCCATCTGGGGACCAGCGGGCTGGCGCAGATGGCATGCAGCACCGTGCAGGAACTGCTGCCACGCATGGCCCGTTACAACTCGCTGGTCATGGATGCCTTCGAGGATGATCTGGCGGTCGACGGGGACGAGCTGATTTTGCGCTGGCGACGGCGGATCCCGGATGATGTGGCCATCAGCGGGCATCATGCAGAACTCAATTTTGCGCTCACACAGTCGCTGATTCCCCAGTTCACCGGCGAGCAGATCTTTCCCACGCGGGTGTGTTTTCGGCATCCGGCACCAGCGGACCCCGCGCCGTTGCTTGATTTTTTCCAGTGCGAAGTCCGTTTCGACCAGCCGGTGGATTTGCTGGCCTGCGATGCCCAGGTGCTCAAGCGCCAGTTGCATGCGCCGGACCCGCTGACCCTGCAGATGCTCGACCGTATCTGCGAGCAGCAGCTGCAGGCGCTGGAGGCGCTGCATGAGCCGGACTGGTTGCTGGCCTGCAAGCAGGTCATCACCCGTTCGCTGCGCGACGGACAGCCGGAGTTTGCGCTGTTGATCGAGGCTTCGGGGCTGGAAGGGCGGCAGCTGCGGCGCAAGCTCAGCGAACGGGGGTTGAATTTCCGGGGGCTGGTGGATGCCTGTCGCCAGGACCTGGCCAGCATCTACATGCAGGACACCAGCCTGGGCCTGGTCGACGTCGCCATGTTGCTGGGGTTTTCCGAACAAAGTGCGTTTCAGCGGGCCTACCGCCGCTGGACCGGCGAGTCCCCGGGGAGCGCACGCAGCCGCCTGCTTGGCTAGTCATTTCCAAGGGCGGCTCCTCGATGTGGCGCCCGGCAGCGGTTTCCTGCCCGTGCAATAGCGGTCATTGCAGTCAATCGTTTCCGGCACTTGTGTCAATACGCAGCGGTAGCTGCGCCGTAGTCTGCGGCGCTTCTTTCTGTGCAGCCCTGGCCAGAAAGTTCGAGGTTTTTCAGGAGACAAGTCGCCGTGTTGCAGAGCAGGATTCCTTCGTTGACTTTCGGGCAGGTGCTGTCCCTTGCGCTGCTGGGGGCGCTGGCCGGCTGCAGTGGTGGCCGGGATCAGCTGCCAGCAAGCACAGCCGACAGCCTGAGCGTGGATGCGAGCCTGAGTTGCCTGCGCAGTGCTCCCTGGCTGGACTATGCCGATGGCCTGCATGCGCCGGCCGATTTCACGGTGCCCGCTCCGGCTGCGACCGGTGAGCAGATCACCCAGGCGCAGTGCATCGGAAACCGGAGCTTTCAGTACGGCGCGGCCAAGGTGGATATCACCGGCCCGGCAGGGGGGAAGGTGTTCCTGGGCTCGGAAACACCGACGATCTACACGATGGGCGTGCACATGCGTCAGTACGCGCGCAGCTTTGTCTTTGCTTCGCCCTGCAACGGCAGGCGGCTGGTGTTGATGCAGGCCGATGTGGGGCTGTTCTTCGAGTCCGTTCGCAATGCGGTGCTGGAACGTATCGCAGCCGACCCGGAACTGGCGGGGCTGTACACCAGCGACAACGTCATGATGAATGCCAGCCACACGCATTCGGGGCCGGGTGGGCAAGCCCACTACAACGCGTACAACACCTTCCGCTTCGGGCATGACCCGCAGACCTTCGACATCACGGTCGAGGGCATTTTTCAATCGATCAGGCAGGCCCATCGGAACCTGGTGGCCAACCCGCAGACCGGACCGGTCGGCCTGGCCCAGGGCGAGCTGCTGGGTGCCAACAAGAGCCGCGCACATCCGGCCTACCTGAACAACCCGGAAGCCGAGCGGGCGCAGTACCGGGACCGTGAAGGCAACGACGTGGATACCCCGCGTTTGATGACACTGCTGCGCTTGCAGCGTGACGATGGCACCGAGGTGGGAAGCCTGAACTGGTTCGGGGTGCACCCCACCTCGGATTTCTTCGAGTCCGAAAAATATCCGGGACCGGGCAGTGGCTCGCCGCGGCCGATCAGTGGTGACAACAAGGGTTATGCCAGCGTGATGATGGAGCGCATTCTTGGCCAGCGCAGCCCCGGTTTCGTGGCCAGCTTTCAGCAGGCAGACGAGGGTGATTCCTTTACCAAACTGTGGTTTGATCAGCCGGAGGAGATGGAACGGCGGCGCGCTTTTTTGCCGCCCGACGAACCGCTGCCGCTGACAGTGGCCATGGGGCACCGACAGTTGCTCAAGGCCATGGAGCTGTACCAGGCCACCGGGGATGCATTGCACGGCGGGGTCGACTATCGCATTACCTACGTGAAGATGGACGAGGTCGAGATTACCGACCCGGTCATCCTGGGCGCGCTGCAGCATCCGCCGGAACTGGATGCACAGCCCAAGCGTACCTGCAGCCCGGCGCTGGGGATGTCCTTCCTCTCCGGCGCGGCCGGTGCGGGGCCCGGCGAAACCACGGAGGATGGCATCACGGCGGGTGGCCTGACCTGTGGCGACCCGGATGCGGTGGAGATCGTCGAGAACACCATTGCCGAGCTGGGTGCCGGGACTTTTCCGTCCACGTTGGCTGCGGGGGTGGTGGGGTGCAACCTGAGCGCTGTTCCCGGTCTGAACCTGTCCTGCCAGGCCGAGAAACCGATCCTCTTCCCAATCGGCCCCCCGCTGAATTTTTCCGCAGTGGTCCTGCCCATCCAGCTCTTCCGGATTGGCAACCTGGCCATTATCGGGCTGCCCTGGGAAGTGACGACCATGGCCGGGCGACGCCTGCGCGAGACCCTGCTGGATGTGCTGAAGGCCGATGGCGTCGACTACATCGTCATCAACGGGCTGAGCAATGACTATGTGAGCTACGTGACCACCCGGGAAGAATACGCCGTGCAGATGTACGAAGGCGCTTCGACACAGTTTGGCCCGTGGACGCTGGCAGCGATTCAGCAGGAGTCACGCAAGCTGGCGCTGGCCATGGTGGCCGGTGAGCCTGCCGACCCGGGGGCGACGCCACCGGATACCGCGCCAACGCTGGTGGGTGTGCTCCCGCCACAGGGAACCGATGCGACACCTCCGGGCGTGGCCTTTGGCGAGGTGCTGCAGCAACCGGCACCACGCTACGCACCGGGAGAAACGGCTCGGGTGCGTTTTCAGGCGTCGAGCCCGAACGGCGATGTCAAAACCGGCAGCAGTTTCCTGTTTGTGGAACGCCAGCAGGGTGCCGGGTGGGAAGTGGTCGCCAGCGATGCCGACCCGGAAACCATTTTCGACTGGGTGTCGGATTCTCCGGAGCCCCAGTTTTTCCCGACGCTGACCTCCACGGCCGATATTGCATGGCACATCCCCGCGAACATGCAGCCCGGCAACTTCCGGATTCGCTTCGAGGGTGTCGCCAATCAGGCCGGTTTGTTGACCGGGTATCGGGGCGTTTCTGAATCCTTCCTGGTGGATGGGCCGGTGGCGGACTGCCCGTGATGTCGGGCTCGCATTGCGCCAGGGTGGCGGCCAGGGGCGCGTGGCTGCCCGGGTTCAGGTGGCCGGGGTGATCAGGCGCTGCAGCATGTAGTGCTCGTGGTCATCGCGTTGCCCGCGGGGGGTGTAGTCGAGGTCCGGAAAGGCATTCCGGACCAGGGCCAGGCCGCGGCCGGATTCTGCACACACGTCCATTGTGTCCAGGTTGCCGGCATGGGCGAGCAGCTCGTCACGGTCGCGAAAGCTGGCCTGTGGTGCGGCAATGTCCATGCGGATCTGTGCGCTGCTGCTTTCCACCTCCAGCGCAAAGCGCGCCCCGGCCGGGGGATTGCCGTGTTCGACCAGGTTGGTGGCCAGTTCGGTCACGGCCAGGGCGAATGCGTGGCGAGTTGCCGCGTCGCTGCCCAGCTCGTTCAGGTGATTGATGACGAAGCGACGACCCTGGCCGACGCCCTTGAGGTCGAGCGGAAACTCCTTGCGTTCGCTGCTGTGGCGAACTTCGGAGTGAATGCGGATCAGGCAGGCGTCATCCACGTACGGGGCGGTGCCACGAAAGCGGTCCAGTGCGCCCAGCAGCTTGCGGATGCCCCCCCGCGGATGCGCGCGCAGCGTTGTGGCTGCCAGCGCCCGCAGGCGGGTTTCGCCCAGGGCGTCGCCGTGGGGGTTGTGCAGCTTGTACAGGCCGTCCGTATACAGCAGCAGGTCGGAATCCGGCCCGAAGCGGAAAGCCATCTCCGGGTAGTCGGTGTCGGCAAACATGCCCAGCGGCGTTCCGCCCGGCCAATCCGGCTCCGGCTGGTCTTCGGTGCTCAGCAGCAGCGGGTGAGGGTGCCCGGCGTTGGCGATGGTGCCGCGCCCGTTCGGGATATCGAGATGAAGATACAGCCCGGTCGCTGATATCAGCCCGCTCGAATGGCAGGTGGCGATCAGCTGCTGATTCAGCTCGGGCAGAAAGGCACCGGGCGTGGCGGCGCGTGCCTGGGCCGCCTCCACCCGGGTGCGCAGCAGCGCAACAAGCAGTGCGGAGGTCACGCCGTGCCCCATCGCATCGCCGACGAAGAGGCCGATGCAGTCGTCGGGCAGCACGAAGAAATGAAAGAAGTCGCCGCCGAACTGCGGGGCGCTGAGGTGCCGGGAGCGGATCCGCAGGTGCAGGCTCTCACCGCCGGGGCGGCGGTGGTCGATGTCGAAACGGGTCCTCCGCGGCAGCATGGCGGCCTGCACCACCTGTGCAAGCTCCCGTTCGTGCTGCGACTGCTCCCGCTGCTCCGCGAGCGCGCGGCCCTGCAGCGCCAGTTGATCGAAAGCCCGGTTGAGAAAGTGTTGTTGTACGCGCTGGATGATGTGTGCGGCAATCAGCCCCACGAATTCGCCTTTTTCATCGGTGAGGATGAGGTCGTTCTGCAGCAGGGTGGTGCCGTGAGCTGCGGCAAGGTCGAGCACCTCGCGCAGCGACATATCGGTACGCACAGTGCCGGGCGGAATGGGGGGGCACAGTTCGGCAATCGGCCGGCCCGCAAGCTCTGGCCGGTGCGGCTGGAGCCACTGCGCGACCTGGTCGCGGCTGACAAGGCCGACCGGACGGTTGCTTTCCAGTACGGCGATGTAGTGGCTGTCGGTCGCTGCAAACTGTCGCTCGACCTGCTCGAGGCCGGTGCTGGCCGTGGTGCTCAGTGTGGAACTGACCAGCGATCGCAGGTGCTTCTCGGTGAATTGCTCGTGGCTGTCGGGCAGGTCGAGCGGGGGCAGCGTCGCAGCGGAGGCCGGCGCCGGGGTCAGGCGATCAGGCGCTGTCATCAAGACTTCCATGTCGGCAGCGGGGTGGGCATGTGGCCGTCGCAAGAAGGACGGCCCGTCTATGGTCGCATGAAGTCGGCGGCGCGGGGGCTTGCCGGTCTGGCCGAGGGGCGTCTCCCGTTGCTGGGCAGGGGTTCAGGTTTCACGGGGTTGCCGAGCGTGTCTGCCCAGTTGTCGCCGCCGACTGTATGATCGTGCGTTATGAATACGAGCCGGTTTGACGAGGGGAGATTGGTTCCGTCCGGTGCACGATCTGCCGGGCCGGTTCGCATGGACCCGAATGCCGATCCCAAAGCC
>JBFHON010000137.1:0-7862 GCA_041593295.1 Oceanococcaceae bacterium
GACCACATCGGGAAACTGCTCGATCCGGACGTTGTTGATGTTGACGCTTTCGTTGTAGAACTCGCGGCGGTCGGCAATCGCGTTTTCCAGCCCGGAGATGCGTGCCTGCAACTGCTGAAAGGACTGGTTGGCCTTGAGTTCCGGATAGTTCTCGGCGACGGCAAACAGCTGGCCCAGACCCATGCGCATCTGGTTTTCTGCCGCCCCGACGCCCTTGATGTCGCCGCTGCCGCGCGCCGTGTGGGCTGCGGCTCGGGCCTGCATCACCTTCTCCAGTGTTTCGCCTTCGTACTGCATGTACTGCTTGCAGGTTTCGACCAGCTTGGGCAGTTCGTCGTGGCGCTGCTTGAGCAGCACGTCGATGTTGGCCCAGGCCTTGGTCACCTGGTGCTTGATGCTGACCAGGCTGTTGTAGATCAGCACGGCGTAGAGCAGGGCTGACAGCACGATGCCCCAAAAAACCCAGCTTCCCAATGCACTGCTGCTCTCGGCGCCCATCGTTTCCCCATCCCTGTGTGATATACCGAAGACTTTGTAGTCTAGCGAATGAACTGATGACGGAATGTGACTGGCTGGTAATTGGCGGTGGCAGTGGCGGCATTGCGGCCGCGCGACGGGCGGCCCAGTACGGTGCACGCACGGTGCTGATTGATGCCGGCGCACTGGGTGGCACCTGTGTGAACGTCGGTTGTGTTCCGAAGAAGGTGATGTGGCACGCCTCCCAGCTGGCCGAAGGCTTCCACGATGCGGCGGACTACGGGTTCGCTCCCGGCCGGGTGGCCCATGACTGGTCCACGCTGGTGGCCCGTCGGCAGGCCTATGTGCGCCGCCTGAACCGCATCTACGCGGACAACCTGGAAGCGTCCGGGGTCGAGTGGGTGCAGGGACGGGCCGAGTTTGTCGACCCCCATACCGTCCGCGTCGGGGAACGCACGATTACCGCGCCGCGCATCCTGATCGCGACCGGTTCCCACCCGGTGTGGCCGGACATTCCCGGTGCCGAGCACGGGGTGGATTCGGATGGCTTCTTCGAGTGGTCCACACGGCCCGATCACGTGGTCGTGGTGGGTGCTGGCTACATCGCGGTGGAACTCAGCGGTGTCATGCGCGGGCTGGGCAGTGCGGTGACGCACCTGCTGCGCGGCGAGCGGCTGCTGAAGACTTTCGAGCACGACATCAGCACGCTGCTCGAAGACGAGATGCGGGCCACCGGCATTGATATCCGCGCCGGTTGCCAGATCGAGCGCGTGGAGCGTGATGGTGCCATGCGCATGGCCCACCTCAGCGATGGCACTCAGCTACGGGCCGACGCCCTGATCTGGGCCACAGGACGCAGCCCCAACACTCGCGACCTGGGGCTGGGCGCTGCCGGCGTGAGCACGGGTGCGGGCGGCGAAATCACGGTCGATGCCTGGCAGGCGACCAGCCAGCCGCACATCTTTGCGGTTGGTGACGTGACCGGGGAAGTGGGCCTGACACCGGTGGCCATTGCGGCCGGACGGCGGCTGTCGGACCGCCTGTTTGGTGGCCAGACCGAGCGCAGGCTGGATACGTCCCTGGTGCCGACGGTGGTGTTTTCACACCCGCCCATCGGGACGGTGGGGCTGACCGAGCAGCAGGCCATCGACGAGTACGGGATCGACCAGGTGCGTTGCTATCGCAGCAGCTTCCGTGCGCTGTATTACGGGGTGATGGATCGCAAGGTGCAGAGTCTGGTCAAGCTGGTCTGTGTTGGCGAGGACGAGCGTGTGGTGGGTGTCCACAGCATCGGCATGGGCTCGGACGAACTGCTGCAGGGTTTTGCCGTGGCGATGAAGTGCGGGGCCACGAAGAAAGACTTCGACGACACGATCGCGATTCACCCGACCGCGGCCGAGGAGCTGGTCACGCTGCGCTGAGCAGCCCCGGTTGCGTCCTGCAACGGGTCACTGTGGCGGGTCGATGCGCGTGCTGGCCGTGGTGTTGACCCGGAACCAGCCGGCAATGGAATAGCGGTCACAGGTGGCGGGAAGCACCTCGTGGGGAAATTCCTCGCTGAGGAAGGCGACGATGGTGCCCATCTGCGGCAGCACCCGGATGCCCGTGGTGTCCGCGTCGTCGCGGTACAGCACCAGTTCGCCACCGGCATCCGCCGGCCAGTCCGGGTTCAGATAGACGACGATGGATAGCGTGCGGTTGGTCTCACCGCGGAAGGCATCGTGGTGGCGCTTGTAGCAGTCGCCGGGCCGGTAATGGGCGAAATGACTCTCGAATGAGAACAGGCCCAGAAACAGTCGCCGGTTCAGGAAGCCCTGCAGTGCGCCAGCCCACTGCAGCCAGCGCTCACCGGCCGTGGTGTCGCCCGTGATCCAGCAGATCGCATCGCTGCGTACCGCTTCACTGCGCCGGTGTTCACCGCCCCGGCCAATGCCGGCAGCGACATATTGCTGCCGGTCCAGGTCCTGCTGTTGCTGCCACAGGCTGTGTGCGAGATCGCCCGGCAGGGCCTCCGGGCGAATGCTGTAGCCCTGCCGGGTGAGGTCATCGGCGATGGCGGCGAACAGCGACGCATCGCCGCCGGACAGGTCCGGCTTCGGCGTGCTGTCCATCAACGGGGCGGGAACGGGGAACTGTTCAGGGTGTCAGGCTCAGCTGCGCGCCAGCCCCTTGGCGGCGATGTCACGGCGGAACTGCATGCCGCGGAATGCGATCGACTCCAGAGCCGCGTAGGCCGTGGTTTGCGCCTGCGCCAGGTCATCACCCAGGCCGCAAACACACAGCACCCGCCCGCCTGCGGTGACGACCTTGCCGTCCTGCAGGGTCGTGCCGGCATGAAACACCTTGGCGCTGGGGCCGTGATCGGCATCCAGGCCACTGATCACGTCGCCCTTGGCCGGGGTTTCCGGGTAATTCTCGGCCGCCAGGACAATGCCGACGCAGCTTTGCGTGGTCCACTCCAGCGTGATCTGGTCCAGCGTGCCATCGACGGCCGCCTCCAGGGCATCCAGCAGGTCGGATTGCAGTCGCATCAGGATGGGCTGGGTTTCCGGGTCGCCAAAGCGCACGTTGAATTCGACCACCTTCGGCGTGCCGTCGGTGTCAATCATCAGGCCGCAGTACAGGAAGCCACGGAAGCGACGGTTCTCCGCTGCCAGGCCCTTGACCACCGGCTGCATGATTTCGCGCATCACCCGGTCGGTCATGGCGGCATCCAGGATCGGGGCCGGTGAGTAGGCGCCCATACCTCCGGTATTGGGGCCGGTGTCGCCTTCGCCGATGCGTTTGTGGTCCTGGGAGGAAGCCAGCGGAACGACGGTTTCGCCGTCGACAATGGCGATGAAACTGGCCTCTTCGCCGGGCAGGAATTCTTCGATGACGACGCGGGCGCCGGCATCGCCGAAACGGTTGCCGGAGAGCATGTCGCGGATGGCTGCTTCGGCCTCGTCGCGCGATTCGGTCACGATGACGCCCTTGCCGGCGGCCAGGCCATCGGCCTTGATCACGAAGGGGGCGTTCATGCTGGCCAGGAAGGCCAGGGCTTCATCCGTCGCGGTGAAATTGCCGTAGCCAGCCGTGGGAATGTTGTGACGGGCCAGAAAATCCTTGGTGAAGGCTTTCGAGGCTTCCAGTTCTGCGGCCGCCTGACTGGGCCCGAAGACGCGGGTGCCCTGCTGCTCGAGCGCGTCAACGATGCCGGCTGCCAGCGGGGCTTCCGGCCCGATGACGACAAGGTCAATGTGCTCTTCGAGAACCAGCGCACAGATTCCGGGAATGTCATCCGCCTTGATGGCGACATTGCGCAGGCCGGGCTCGGTGGCCGTGCCGGCATTTCCGGGGGCAACGAGAACCTCGGTGGCGCGGGGGGACTGGGCCAGTTTCCAGGCCAGCGCATGTTCACGGCCGCCGTTGCCGACTACGAGCAGTTTCATCTGGATATGCGTATTTGCGGGACAGGCCGCGCATCTTACTGAAGCCCTGCAGCCGGTGTCTGTAACGGATTTGTCATGCCGCTGTCATGGAGTGGTCACGCGGGGCGCCTAGCGTGAGCGGCATGGACACCGATACCCGCACCGGGAAAACCAAAACCAAGGTACGCACCATCTGGATTTCGGATGTGCATCTGGGCACGCCGGGTTGCCAGGCGCGCGCGCTGGCCCGGTTTCTGGGGCAGCATGAATGCGAGCAGCTGTATCTGGTCGGCGACATCATTGATGGCTGGCAGCTGCAGCGCAATTTCTACTGGCCGCAGGAACATACCAACGTCATTCGCAAGATCCTGACCCGTGCCAAGCGGGGTTCTGAGGTCTTTTACGTGACCGGGAATCACGACGAATTTCTCCGCAAGTTCGTCGACTACAAGCTGGAAATCGGCAACATCCGTCTGCTGAACGAAGTCATTCACGAAACCGCGGATGGTCGCAAGCTGCTGGTCATGCACGGCGACATGTTTGATGTCATCACCCGTTACCACCGCTGGGTCGCGATGGCCGGCGATGTGGTCTACAACTCGATGATGCTGGCCAACCGGCGGCTGAACCAGGCGCGCCGCCGCATTGGCCTGCCGTACTTCTCCCTTTCCGCCTATGCCAAGCAGAAGGTGAAGGCCGCCGTGAACATCGTCACGGAATTCGAGGGCTCCGTCGCGCGTGAATGCGAGCGACGTGGCCTGGACGGCATCGTCTGCGGGCACATCCACCACGCGCAGATTCGCGACATCGACGACATCGTCTATTACAACTGCGGTGACTGGGTCGAAAGCTGCACCGCGCTGGTCGAGGACTTCGACGGCAGCATGCGGATCGTCGAATGGGACAACGAAGACATCGGTCGCATGGCGGCGCAAGACGGGGCGACCGACAAGGTCGTGCCCCTGGAACCGGCCCGCACGGCCTGAGGAGTTAGGAATGAAAGCGATTCAGACCCTGCTGGCAGTCCTGCTGCTGAAAGCTGCCTTTGCGTTGGTTGATGCCCTGTTGCGCCTGGCCAGGCCTGCAGCGACGCCGGCTTCTGCGGACGACTGGGCGACCGTCTAGCGTTCAGCGCCGCCGTGCAGTCGGCGGCGTCCCGGTCAGTCGGCGAGGTTGCGCGCGCAGAAGCGGACCAGCAGTTTGACCGTGTCTTCGCCGCTGGTGTAACGCTGATCGTTACGCCCGGTTTCCCGAACCCAGATGGCTTCGGTTTCGGTGAATTGCCCGTCCGGGTGCTGGCGTGACAGCTCGAGCAGGTCGCCGCGTGCGTTGGAGCCACGCCCGTGGAAGCTGACGACGATGCTTTGCTCGTCCCGGGCAATCGTGAAATAGCGCAACCGCGGGTTGCCGCTCAGCTTGCCGCGCAACTGGCGCCCGGCTTCGAGCACGGAGGCCCAGGCTTCGTCCACACGCTTGCGCAATTCCTGACGGGATTGCGACGTTGCTGAGCGATGCGACTGAATGGCACCGATGGTGTCGTTCAGGAGATCGGTCACGTTGCGCTTGTCGGTCATGCAGTCAACAAAGGGAAGCGAGAACTGCATCTGATTCTAAGGCGTCGTAGGCTCAGAGCATAGGTTGTTGCTTCTCACCGGTGCCCATGTCGCATTCCGATACCGATTCCAGTACCCCGCTTTTCCAGGGCGAATTTCTTGAGTTGCGCCGCACCGCGCACTGGGAATACGTACGCAGGGTCCGTGGTGCGGGCGGTGCCGCCTTCATGGTGGCGACGACCCCGGCCGACGAGATCGTGCTGGTGGAGCAGCACCGCATCCCGGTGGCGCGTCCGGTGCTGGAGCTGCCAGCCGGGATCATCGGGGATGAGAATGCGCAGGAAACCGCCCTGGATACGGCCCGTCGTGAGTTGCTGGAGGAAACCGGCTTCGCCGCCGCGCAGGCCGAAATCCTGTTCGATGCGCCGACCACCGCCGGCATCACCTCCGAGTGGGCCTGGTTCATCCGCATGCGCGGGCTGCGAAGGGTGCACGCCGGGGGCGGGGTGGACGACGAAGACATCCGGACCCACCTCATTCCCCTGAGCCGGGCCGGAGCAGAATTGCAGGCCCGCAAAGCCGCCGGCATGGCGATCGACGTGCGGGTTTTCTCGGCACTGTACTGGCTCAGTCAGGAGTGATGCCCGGGCTGTGGCGGCGCGCGATTGCATTGGCGCCGGTGCTGCTTTAGCGTGATGCGGTTTCCTCGTTGTGCTCTGCTATGAACCCACCGGTACCCGGCGCCGTTGCCGACCCCATTCATGAACAAGCCGCCGCACTCTCCGAGGCGGTTTGCAAGCCCTTTCCTGCGTCGACCAAGATTTACCAGACCGGCTCCCGCGAGGATATTCGCGTGCCCATGCGCGAAATAACGCTCAGCGGTACGCGCACCCAGGACGGGTTGGAGCAGAACGCAGCGCTGACCCTGTACGACACCTCCGGCCCCTTTCAGGAGCCGGATGTCCGCATCGACCTCAGCCAGGGCTTGCCGCCGCTGCGCGAGAGGTGGATTGCCGAGCGCGGCGACACCGCGCAACTGACCGGCCCCAGCAGCCGCTATGGCCAGCAGCGCGAATCCGATGCCGCGCTGGATGCACTGCGTTTCTCGCATATCCGTGCCCCGCGCCGCGCACTGGCCGGGGCGAATGTCACCCAGATGCATTACGCCCGCAAGGGCATCGTCACGCCGGAGATGGAGTTCGTCGCCATCCGCGAGAATGCCCGGCTGGAAGAACGTCGGGAGGCCTACCGGGCCAGCGGCTATCTGCGCCGTCAGCACGCGGGTCAGAACTTCGGCGCGAACCTGCCCGAGGTGGTGACGCCGGAATTCGTGCGCGACGAAATCGCTGCCGGGCGCGCCATCATTCCCAACAACATCAACCACCCCGAGTCGGAGCCGATGATCATCGGTCGCAACTTCCGGGTAAAGATCAACGCCAACATCGGCAACTCGGCGGTGACCAGCTCGATTGCCGAAGAAGTGGAAAAGATGGTCTGGTCCACCCGCTGGGGGGCAGACACGATCATGGACCTGTCCACCGGCAAGCACATCCACGAAACCCGCGAGTGGATCCTGCGCAACTCCCCGGTACCCATTGGCACGGTGCCGATCTATCAGGCACTGGAGAAGGTGGATGGCCGGCCCGAGGACCTGACCTGGGAGCTGTACCGCGACACGCTGATCGAGCAGGCAGAGCAGGGCGTGGACTACTTCACGATCCACGCCGGCGTGCTGTTGCGCTACGTGCCGATGACCGCTGACCGCCTCACCGGCATCGTGTCGCGCGGTGGCTCGATCATGGCCAAGTGGTGCCTGGCGCACCACCAGGAGAGCTTCCTGTACACGCATTTCGATGAGATCTGCGAAATCATGAAGGCCTACGATGTGGCCTTCTCGCTGGGTGACGGCCTGCGCCCCGGCTGCCTGGCCGATGCCAACGATGCGGCGCAGTTCGGTGAACTGGAAACGCTGGGTGAGTTGACCCGCAAGGCCTGGGAGCATGACTGCCAGGTGATGATCGAAGGGCCGGGTCATGTGCCGATGCAGATGATCAAGGAGAACATGGACAAGGAGCTGGCGGACTGCTTCGAGGCGCCGTTCTATACGCTTGGGCCGCTGGTGACCGACATCGCACCGGCCTATGACCACATCACCAGTGCGATCGGCGCGGCGCAGATCGGCTGGTATGGCACGGCGATGCTGTGCTACGTCACGCCCAAGGAACATCTTGGTCTGCCAGACCGCGACGATGTGCGCGACGGCATCGTGACCTACAAGATTGCCGCCCACGCTGCGGACCTGGCCAAGGGGCACCCCGGTGCCCAGATTCGTGACAATGCCCTGTCCAAGGCGCGCTTCGAGTTCCGTTGGGTGGATCAGTTCAACCTGTCGCTGGACCCGGAGCGGGCACGTGAATTCCAC
>JBFHON010000138.1:0-7804 GCA_041593295.1 Oceanococcaceae bacterium
ACTGCGTACCACCCGGCCGCGCTCGGCATCGAACTCCAGGCGCTCCACCACCTCCTGGCGTTGTTGCGTGACTTCCATCAGGGCGGATTCGGTCAGCGGCAAGGCCCGCCGTATGACGCCTTCACGCCCGCCATCCACATCCATGACCACCAGAAACGCCGCATCGGCCAGCGGGTGCGACTCGGGCAGCCGCGCACCACCACCGCCGCTGAAGCGAAACCGTCCACGTCCCCCGCGCTGCTGGGCAATCCGGTCCGGAAAGCTGGCGACCAGGGCCGCGAGCAAGCCGGAGGTTGCCGGCGACCCGGACGACGACGCCCCCAGCAAGCGCTCGAAGCGGCGGGCGCGACGCTCGGTCTCGCGACACAGGACCGCGGGCAAGCGGCGCTGCTGCAGGCGCTCATACAGGGCCTCGACATCGACCGGTTCCCGCGGCAGGGGCTGGTCCGCGCTGAGCAGGCTGGCCAGCCCGACCAGTTGCTGACGCACAGCAGGGCTGGCCGCTTGCGCCAGCGCCAGCATCACGCCCCAGCGGGGATCTGCCGGTAGCCGTGCGACCACCTGACCGCGCGCCGTCAGGGTGCCGCGCTCGTCGATGACATCGAGCCATTGCAGCAGTTCGCGCGCCTGGGCCAGGCGTCCAGGATGCGGGGCTTCCAGCCAGGGCAGCTCGGCGCTTCCCCAGCGGGCCAGCTCCAGCACCAGGCGCCCGAGGTCCACGCGTTCGATTTCCGGCGCCAGCGCATCGGCAAGCAGTTCTTCGCTGTTCCACAGCCGCCATACCTGCCCCGGCCCGCTTCTGCCGGCGCGTCCGGCGCGCTGGTCGGCCTGGGCCCGGGTCACCCTGCGGGTCACCAGCCGCGAATAGCCGGCGACCGGGTCAAACTCGGGGTACCGCGCCCAGCCCGTATCAATCACGGTATCGACACCCTGAATGGTCAGGCTGGTCTCGGCGACGGCAGTCGCCAGGATGACCCGCCGCTGGTCGCTGTCCAGCGCCTCGCGCTGCTCCGTGTTGCCGAGCCGGGCAAACAGCGGGAACACCGGCAAAGCGCAGCCCTCCAGCCCGGTCATGGCACGGCGGATTTCGCCCTCCCCGGGCAGGAAGACCAGCACGCTGCCACCGGGCTGTGCCGCCACCTCGCGCAGCAGCTGACGCAGGCCGGTATCGAGGGCCTGATCCAGCGTCTGCATGCGATGCCGGATCGTCAGCGGGTACTGCCGCCCGGGGCAGCTGATCATGTGGGCATCGATGGCCTGCGCCAGCCCGGCGCCATCCAGCGTGGCCGACATCAGCAGCAGTCGCAGGTCGGGTCGCAGGCTGTCCTGCACCTCCCGGCACAGCGCCAGACCCAGATCGGCCTGCAGGCTGCGTTCATGGAACTCGTCGAAGATCACCGCCGCCACCTCATCCAGCTCCGGCTCCTGCTGCAGGCGCTGGGTCAGGACGCCCTCGGTCAGCACGACGATGCGGGTGCGCTTGCTCAGCAGCCGGTGATCACGGGTCACCAGACCCACGCGTTCACCGACCCGGTCGTCGCCGATGTTCTGCGCCAGCCGCCGCGCTGCGGCCTGCGCCGCCAGCCGGCGTGGTTCCAGCATCCAGATCTGCCGACCCTGTACCCAGGGTGCATCGAGCAGGGCCAGCGGAACGGTGGAGGTCTTGCCGGCACCGGGCGCAGCCTGCAGCACCGCACGCGGGTGCTTTTCCAGCGCCGCGCAAATCTCGGGCAAGGCATGAAAGACGGGAAGCCGGGAAACCGTGTCGGGAACCATGTTGTTATGCTACTGCGCTCTTTTTCACTCCGGGTCTTATTCCGGTCTGACAACCCGGCACCACCATGCAACGTCTCGACAATCTCCGCATCGCTTCTATTCGCCCCGTGGCTACGCCGGCATCGGTTCAGCAAGCGGTATCCATCACCGATCTTGCCGCTGACACCGTCAGAAGCACCCGGACCGCCATCGAAAACATTCTCGACGGCAAGGACGACCGCATGGTCATCATTGTCGGCCCCTGCTCGATACACGACCCGGACGCCGCCATCGACTATGCCCGCCGCCTGCTCGCCCTGCGCAAGAAGGTGGAAGACAAGCTGCTGATCGTCATGCGGGTCTATTTCGAGAAACCCCGGACCACCGTCGGCTGGAAGGGGCTGATCAATGATCCGCACATCGATGACAGCTACGACATTGACCAGGGGCTACGCACCGCGCGCCAATTGCTGGTTGACCTGAACAACATGGGCATGCCGGCCGGTGTCGAATACCTCGACCTGCTCACACCCCAGTACCTGTCCGACCTGGTCAGCTGGGGCGCCATCGGTGCGCGCACGACCGAATCGCAGTTGCACCGGGAAATGGCTTCCGGGCTGTCCTGCCCGGTCGGCTTCAAGAACGGCACCAATGGCAGCATCCGCGTCGCCGTGGACGCCGTGACCTCGGCGCGCAATCCGCACCGCTTCCTGACCCTGACCAAGACCGGCGTGGTCTCGATCTTCGAAACCACCGGCAATGAACACACGCACGTGATCCTGCGGGGCGGCTCGGACGGCCCCAACTTCGATGACGCCTCGGTCAACGCCAGCTGTGCCCTGCTGGCCAAGGCCGGGCTGCCGGAACAGGTGCTGATCGACTGCAGCCACGCGAACAGCGGCAAGAAACCGGAAAACCAGCCCGCGGTGGCCCGTGACTGCGTGGCCCGGCGTGCAGCCGGTGACAAGCGCATCATCGGTTTGATGATCGAGAGCCACCTGGAAGAAGGCCGCCAGGACGCGCCGGAAACCTATGGCAAGAGCATCACGGATGCCTGCCTGGGCTGGGACAACACCGAATCCCTGCTGTTGGAACTGGCAGAAACCCTGCGGGTTCCGGCGACCGCCTGAGGCCGCCCGCCGCGATCACCCCCCCGCTTGGCGGAGCGGGGTGACGTTGGTGCCGGGGTCGGTCGGGCACTGGCCGATTTCGGCGTCGATCCAGATCGTGTTGCGGTCGCAACGCTTGACCCGATCCAGATCCTCGCGCACCGCCTCGGAAAAATCTTCCGGCTCGGCCGAGTCTTCGGGAGCCGTGACCCGGCCCACGATGGTGACCGTCAGCCGGTCCGCGATCGGCGAATCAGGATGCTGCAGGTTCAGGCCGTCAACGGTCTGATGGATTTCCTTGGCCAGCGCTTCCAGGGCTTCCGGTGTGGCATCACGCATGATCACGCCAAAACCATCGTCATCCAGCCGGGCCAGGAAACATTCCTGGGTGCTGCGCAGGCCCTGGATACTCTGCGCGATGATACGCAAGGCCTGCTCGGCGGCGTAGTGGCCACAGCTTTCATCAAACCGGCGGAAGTAGTCGATATCGATCAGCATCAGCCCGATGCTGTTGCGCCGGATCACCGCCTTGTTCCACCAGCGCCGCAGGCGACGGGCGAAGGAGTCGGCGCTGCGCAGGCTGGTCACCCGGTCGATGTCGGCCATTTCGGAGGCGCTCCCCGCGTGCAGGTATTCCCGGCGGCTGACACGCTCCAGCATGTAGCTGCCCACCATGCCAACGAGATTGGCGGCAAACAGGTGCAGACCACCGTAAGCCTGTTCCTTGACCGGCAAGCCGAGATAGATGTCACCGCCAATCACCGCAGCGGTCACCGCCCAGCCTGCAACGACGCAGGCTGGCCACAGCAGGGCGCTGAGGAAATAGGCGAAAAAGATCACCAGCATCAGTGAATAGTGCGGCTGTACATAGCCCTCCACGCCCATCTGGACCTGAATGGCCGCAAAGATGCACCCGACCGCAACAATCGCCGCGAACATCGCGCGATCGACATGGTGGTAGTAGCGCGGGTGATGGGCGACCCAGAGCGTCAGCAACGGTACCGGCAGCAGCAGCGCCATCTTTTCCCCGAACGCGGAAAGCCGAATTTCCGCGGGGGCCGTGACGAGGTCCAGAAAGGCCACCAGCAGCACCAGCAGCAGGCCGAGAATCACGCCGGCACGAATACGCCCGATGTTCAGGTCGGTATAACGACGACGGAACTCCTGCTCCAGCTCAAGGTCATCAAAACGCAGCCGATTCAGACCTCGCTGCAGTTGTCGCGTACACGGTGCGTGGGGTGCACCGCGCTCGAAGGCTCTATCCATGGCGCGCACTGTACGCCCGCTCTTCGACGTTTGCAGCGAGGTACGACCAATGATCGACAGCATCCGGCACACTCCGAACAGATTCGATAGAAAAGCTACGCTCACACATGTCAAAAAACCGTCTTTTGATCGGCGCTACGGGGCTGATCGGCAGCCACTGTCTGGCCCTGCTGCGGGAACGTGAGCAGCCCCCGAAAGTGCTGTCCCGACGCCGTTCCCCGGGTATTCCGGCGGGTGAAGAATGGGTCTGTGAAGCGGACCTGAGCGCGGTGCCGGAGTCGGTCTTTTCCGGGGTCGACAGCGTGCTCTGTGCCCTGGGCACGACCCAGAAGGCGGCGGGCTCCCGCGAGGCCTTTGCTGCCGTGGACCGCGACCTGGTCCTGGCTCTCGCGCAAAAAGCGCGCAATGCCGGCGTTCGTCAATGGGTGCAGGTATCCGCGCTGGGGGCAGATGCGCAGTCCGCGGTGTTCTACAACCGCATCAAGGGCGAAGCCGATGCCGGACTGCGGGCGCTGGGTTTTCCCCGCGTGGACATCGTCCAGCCTTCGCTGCTGCTTGGCGACCGCACGGAGCACCGGGCCGGCGAAAAACTGGCGCAGCAACTGATGCCCCTGCTGAACCCCCTGCTGCGCGGCCCGCTGCGCAAGATGCGCCCGGTGCCGGCCGGCATGGTCGCTGACAAGATGATTGCGCTGACCGCGCAAACCGATGCGGGGACCTTTGTGCATGTGATGGAACCGTAAGCGCCCGCCGCAGACTCAGTCGAAAATCTTTCCCGGGTTCATGACGCCCTGCGGGTCGAACACGGTTTTCAGCTGACGCATCAACTGCAATTCCGCTGCGCTGCGGCTGTAACCGAGCTGCTTCTTCTTCAGCAGCCCGACCCCATGCTCCGCCGACACGCTGCCACCGAACTCCTGCAGCAGCGCGCCGATTTCCTCGGTCGCCGCCGTGCAGCGTTGCACAAACGCCTCTGCCGGCAGTCCTGCCGGGGGGAGAATGTTCAGGTGCAGGTTGCCATCGCCAATGTGCCCGTACCAGATCACCTCGAAACCGGGATAGTTTTCCGCCACCAGGGTCTCGGCCCGGGCAAGGAATGCCGGCAGCCGGGAGACGCGCACCGCAATGTCGTTCTTGTAGGGCCGGAACGGCGCCAGGGACTCGGACATGTCCTCGCGCAGCCGCCACAAGCGGCGCGCTTCCCCACCGGACTGCGCCAGTACCCCGTCGCTAAGCACCCCCGACTCCATGCCGCGCTCGAACAGCGCCATCGCCGGCTCGTCTCCGTCGGTGCCACGCTCGTATTCAAGCAGGACGTAAAACGGTGTGCTCTCCGCAAAGGGCGGCTGCAGACCGGTGTAGGCACAGACATGCTGCAAGCCCGCGCTGGAGAAAAACTCGAATGCCGTCAGCGCCAGCCCCTGGCGGGCATCGGCGAGCAGCTGCATGATCGCGGCCATATCGGGCACGCCGACCACCATCACGCCCGGGTCTGCCGGTGGCGAAGTCAGCCCCAGCGTGGCCTCGACGATAAACCCCAGCGTGCCCTCGGAGCCGATAAACAGATGCCGCAGGTCATAACCGGTGTTGTTTTTCATCAGGCCGCGGTTCAGCTCCAGCACATCACCGCGCCCGGTCACGACCTTGAGCCCGCGCACCCATTCGCGCGTCATGCCGTACCGAATGACCTGAATGCCCCCGGCATTGGTCGCGATGTTGCCGCCAATCTGGCTGCTACCGCTGGAGGCGAAGTCCACCGGGTAGTACAGGCCGTTCTCCGCCGCGATCTCCTGCACCTTGTGGGTCACGACACCGGCCT
This sequence comes from Oceanococcaceae bacterium, assembly GCA_041593295.1. Taxonomy (GTDB): domain Bacteria; phylum Pseudomonadota; class Gammaproteobacteria; order Nevskiales; family Oceanococcaceae; genus MS8. Next base: position 5,950 of record JBFHON010000138.1, read on the forward strand.
CGACGGTCAACGTCCGGTCGACGGCATCCAGTTCACCGACACGGTTCATGCGATCGAAGGACACCACCACTTCCTGGTGCGCGGCCACCGCGCCTCCGCTCAGACCGGTACGCCCGCCGGAAGGAACGAGCTTGAGGTCGATTTCGTTGGCCAGCCGCACCAGCTCCTGCACCTGCTCCACAGTTTGCGGAAACACCACGGCCAGCGGGTCGGGTGCCCACAGGGTGCTGCGGTCGGTACCGAAGCTGTGCCGGTCCGGGTCTGCAGACTTGATCTGGGTCTCGGCAAAGACCGAGCGCAGCGCGCTGCGCTGGCTATGCATGACCATCGGCCAGCCAGCGCCCGGCAGCCAGCCTGAGCAGCAACTTGGCGCTGAGCTGGGCACGTTCGACCAGGCTGGAGATGCGCATCCACTCCTGGTCCGAATGAATCGCCCCCCCGTGCACGCCCAGCGTGTCGATGTTCGGCACCCCGGCCGCTGCGAGGTTGTTGCCGTCGCAGCAGCCCCCGGTCGGCAGGTGCTGCAGACGCAGACCCAGATCACGGCCGCAGTCGATGGCCAGATCGAACAGGCGCTGGTTGGCGGGGCTCAGGGTCTTGGGCGGCCGGGTGAAACCGCCGTGCAGCTCCAGCGCGATGCCGTCGCGGGCATCAATGCGCTGGACGATTTTGCGAATCTCCTGTTCGCACCAGTCCATGTCCTCCGCCTGCTCCATGCGCACATTGAAGCGCGCCATCGCCCGGTCCGGCACCACATTCACCGCACCGCCGCCGTGAATGAAACCCGGGTTGAAGGTGACCCCTTCCCGCTGGCCATTCAGGTCATCGAGCATCACGATGGCTTCGGCGAGCGCCCGGATGGCATTCCGCCCCAGATGATGCTCCCGCCCCGCGTGTGCGGCCCGGCCCGTGGCCCGAAAGGCGAAGTTTCCCGAGCCCTTGCGCTGCCCGGCGTAATTGCCATCGGGAAAGCTCGGCTCGTAGATCAGCCCGACATCACAGCGCTTCGCCGCCTCCTGTATCAATGGCATCGACGACTGCGAGCCGATTTCCTCGTCCGGGTTGAGCAGGATTTCCCAGCCGACGCGCTCCGCCAGCGGGCTGTTTTCCAGCGCCATCAGGGCCGCACGCATGACCACCAGCCCGCCCTTGAGGTCGGCGACCCCGGGGCCATTGAGGTGATCTTCGTCCTGGTAGCGCACCGTCTGGAAAGGATGGTCGGCGGCAAATACGGTATCCATGTGCCCGCACAGGAACAGCTGCAGCGGCGCGTCCGACCGCTTGCGGATGCGCAGCGCATCACCCAGTGGACGCTGCTGGATCTCACCGTCATCGCCCAGCGATTGCCACGGTGCCACCGGAATGACTTCGGTCTGCCCGCCCAGATCGGCAAACAGCGCCGCGATCTGCTTGCGCACCGCGTTGACGCCGGCCGCGTTGAAACTGCCGGAGTTGGTGTTGGCCAGCGCGATGGTCTGTTCGCAGAGGGCATCACGCTGCCCGGCAAGGGCGGCACAGGCCTGCGCTTCGGCTGCGGCCAATTGCTCGTTGCTGACGGGATCAGCGGGCATGGGTGCTCTCGAAGATCTTGTCAGCAGAAGCCTCGACGAAGCCCGGATAGAGCTGCCCGTCAGCCTGCGGATAGCGGAAGGCAAACTCGTAGAAACAGCCGGGAATCGTGAAACGCCCGTCCGTGAAGTTCACCTCGACCCGGTCAGCCAGCGTCGATGACTGCTCGAGCATCACTTCCGGAGACCCCTTGATTTCCCCACCCGAGGTGTTCAATGCGAAGCCCGCTTCCTTCAACCGCGCATTCACGGCAGCGATCGAATCGAAACCGGGCAACTGGTTCACG
>JBFHON010000139.1:0-7685 GCA_041593295.1 Oceanococcaceae bacterium
CACGGGAACCAGATCCGGTTTACCGCGCCAAAGCCGCTGTGGCAATCGACACTGATGCTGAGTGGGGCCTGGGCGGTTTCCCGCTCTACCAGCTCGATCAAGGCTTGCGTTTCCGCGGCCAGCCCGGCGCCGCGGTACCAGGGCAGCCGCTGCGACAGCTGCTGTCCACCCAGCAGCCAGTGCGCCCGTGAGGCATTGATGGGCGCATTACGCATCAGGTCGACACCCTGCGCATTGCTTCGCGTGCCGTGCAGGTAGCCGGCCGGATTGGCGATGGGGACGACGACGAGACGGATTTCCTGCAGCAGCTGTTGCAGGTGCCGGTCCCAGGTGGCCTGTTCGAGCAGGCTGTGCAGGAAAGCGAGCACCACGTCGACGCCAATGCGTTCGTTGCCATGAATGCCACCGACGATGATTGCGCGGGGCGCGTCCGGTCTGGTCGCTCCCAGGCTGAGCACTTCCATCGGATACGGGCAGCGGGTCTGTTCCGGTGGCACCAGTTCCTGCCGGCTAATCACCTGCGGGTGGGCGGTAAGCAGCGCATCAATGAGGGAGCGGGTCTTTTTCATCGGTGGCAGGGAATGCTGAAGATCGGGCGCATGCACAGGAGCATAGCGGGCGAATGTGAAGCTGCGATGTGATCGTGCGAGTTGGCCGCCAAATGGCCCGAACTCAGCAGGAAATGTGCCGAGCAAACTAAAATACGAAGTTCTCTAGCGTACGGGGGCCCCGAGTGGGGTCAGGCGACAGACTCATGGCAAGCACGCTGTATCAGAAAATTTGGGACGAGCACCGGGTCAAGACCATGGATGATGGCACCGGGCTGCTTTATATCGACCGTCATCTGGTGCATGAGGTGACCTCGCCTCAGGCTTTCGAAGGCCTCCGTCTGGCCGGTCGTCCGGTGTGGCGGCGGGATGCCAACCTGGCCGTGCCGGATCACAACGTGCCGACCACGGCGCGCAGCGGCGGGATTGGCGGGATCACCGATCCCATCTCCCGCGAGCAGGTTGAGACGCTGGACAAAAACGCCCGGGAAAACGATTTGCCGTATTTCCCCATGCTCGACAAGCGTCAGGGCATCGTGCACGTCATCGGCCCGGAACAGGGCGCGACACTGCCGGGCATGACGGTGGTCTGCGGCGATTCGCATACCTCGACTCACGGTGCTTTCGGGGCGCTGGCCTTCGGCATTGGCACCTCGGAAGTCGAGCACGTGCTGGCGACGCAGTGCCTGTTGCAGAAGCCTGCCAAGACCATGCGTGTCTGGGTGGACGGGGAACTGGCACCGGGGCTGACGGCCAAGGACATGGCGTTGGCCATCATCGGGCGTATCGGCACCGCCGGTGGCACCGGGTACGTGATCGAGTTCGCCGGCCCGGCTGTGCGCGCGCTTTCGATGGAAGGACGCATGACGCTGTGCAACATGACTATCGAAGGCGGAGCCCGCGCCGGGATGGTCGCCGTTGACCAGACCACCATCGATTACGTGAAGGGACGTCCCTATGCGCCGCAGGGTGCGGACTGGGACAAGGCCGTGGCGTACTGGAATACCCTGCACTCCGATGAGGATGCGCAGTTCGACCATGAAGTTCGTCTGGATGCGGCCGAAATTCGTCCGCAGGTCACCTGGGGGACATCACCGGAGATGGTCGTTGCGGTAGACGCGAACGTTCCGGACCCGGCTGCAGAGCCGGATGAAGTCAGGGCCGGTAGCATGCGTCGGGCATTGACCTACATGGGGCTTGAGGCCGGCCAGCCGCTGGCGCAAGTGAAGGTGGACCGCGTGTTTATCGGTTCGTGCACCAACTCCCGGATCGAAGATCTGCGTGCTGCGGCACAGGTGGTCGCAGGACGTCGGGTCGCCTCAAACGTGAAGCAGGCCATGGTTGTTCCCGGTTCCGGTCTGGTCAAGGAACAGGCGGAGGCCGAAGGCCTGGACAAGGTCTTCCTCGCCGCCGGCTTCGAGTGGCGCGAGCCGGGTTGCTCGATGTGTCTGGCGATGAACGCGGACCGGCTGGAGCCTGGTGAGCGCTGTGCATCCACCTCCAACCGCAATTTTGAAGGGCGCCAGGGTCAGGGCGGACGAACCCATCTGGTCAGCCCCGCAATGGCTGCCGCAGCCGGTATTGCCGGTCACTTCACGGACTTCCGCACGCTCGCGGAAACGGGACAGGGATAAGTTACATGCAAGCTTTTCGTACACACCACGGTCGGGTGCTGCCGATGGACCGGGCCAATGTGGATACCGATGCCATCATTCCCAAGCAATATCTGAAATCCATTCATCGCACCGGTTTCGGTCCGTTTCTGTTTGATGACTGGCGTTACCTCGATGCCGGGGACCTGAAGATTGATGTGGCCACGCGGCGGCCGAACCCGGATTTCGAGCTCAACGACTCCCGCTATGCCGGTGCGTCGATCCTGCTCGCGCGCCGCAATTTTGGCTGCGGTTCATCCCGCGAGCATGCGGTCTGGGCACTGGCAGATGCCGGTTTTCGGTGCGTGATTGCCCCCAGCTTTGCCGATATTTTCTTCAACAACTGCTTCAAGAACGGCGTGTTACCTATTGTTCTTGAAGAGCAAATTGTGGATGGCCTTTTTGCCTTCTGCGCCGAGGGCGCGGAAATTACGGTGGACCTTGAAACAAACCGCATTCAAGCCGGTGAGCAGGCCATTGATTTCACGGTGGATTCGTCGCGTCGTGAGCGCTTGCTGGCCGGGCTGGACGATATCGGCCAGACCCTCAAGTTCCGCAACGAGATCGAAGCCTACGAAACCCGTCGCCGAGAAGCTCGGCCCTGGCTGTTTGGAGCCCCGGTATGACTGACAAGCTGCTTTTTCTCGCCGGTGACGGCATTGGGCCGGAAATCGTGCGTGAAGCACGCAAGGTGCTGGATACGCTCGCGGAGACCGACGGGTACGCTTTCGAGGCGCGCGAAGCACTCGTTGGCGGCGCGGCCTACGATGCCGAAGGCGACCCCTTCCCGGAAAGCACCGAGGCGGCCTGCCATGCGGCCGATGCCATTCTGTTTGGCGCCGTTGGTGGGCCGCAGTATGATCACCTGCCGCGGGCCAAGCGTCCGGAATCCGGACTGTTGCGGATGCGCTCCAGCCTGGATCTGTTCGCCAACCTGCGACCGGCACAACTGTTTCCCGAACTGGCCGCGGCGTCCAGCCTGAAGCCGGAAATCGTCGCCGGGCTGGATATCCTGATCGTGCGCGAACTCACCGGTGGGATCTATTTCGGTCAGCCGCGTGCGCTGGAGGAAAACCCGCGCCGTGCCTACAACACGATGGTGTACAGCGCCGACGAGATCGAGCGGATCGCGCGGATCGGTTTCGAGTCCGCCATGCGCCGTGGTCGCAAGCTGTGTTCGGTGGAAAAGGCCAATGTGCTGGAAGTCAGCCAGTTGTGGCGCGACGTGGTGACCGAAGTGTCCCGCGACTATCCCGAAGTTGAACTGAGCCACATGTACGTCGACAACGCCGCCATGCAGCTTGTACGCAACCCGCGGCAGTTTGATGTGATTGTCACCGGCAACCTGTTCGGGGACATTCTTTCCGACCTGGCCGCCATGCTGACCGGTTCCATCGGCATGTTGCCGTCGGCTTCGCTGAATTCGCAGAGTCGTGGCCTGTACGAGCCGGTACACGGCAGCGCGCCGGATATTGCCGGCAAAGATCTGGCCAACCCGCTGGCCATGCTGCTGTCGGTCGCGATGGCACTCCGGCACAGCCTGAACCAGCCCGCGCTGGCGACCAAGCTCGAAGGCGCAATCGGCCGCGTGCTCACATCTGGTCTGCGCACCGGTGATATTGCCGCAGCCGGTGAACAGACAATCGGGTGTTCCGCCATGGGTGATGCCGTGTGCGACGCTCTCAAAAACGCATAAACAACGACAGGAAGTCCGGAAAGTGAGTAAGAAAATTGATGTCGCCATCCTCGGTGCTACCGGTGCCGTTGGCCAGACCATGCTCAAGGTCCTGCACGAGCGAAAATTCCCGGTTGGCCGCGTGCATGCACTGGCCAGTCAGCGTTCTGCCGGTCAGAAGGTGATGTTCGGCACGCAGGAGCTGACCGTGGAGGCGGTGGACGATTTTGATTTCTCCAGCGTCCAGGTCGGGTTGTTTTCCGCCGGGGGCAGCGTGTCCGAAAAGTGGGCGCCTGTTGCCGCTGCAGCGGGTTGCGTCGTCATCGATAACACCAGCCACTTCCGCTATGACGATGATGTGCCGCTGGTCGTCCCCGAGGTCAACCCGGATGCGGTAGAAGGTTTCCGTCAGCGCAACATCATTGCGAACCCGAATTGCTCCACCATCCAGATGATGGTGGCGCTGAAGCCGTTGCACGATGCCGCCGGGATCACCCGGATCAACGTGGCGACCTACCAGGCGGTTTCGGGGACCGGAAAAGAGGCGATTGACGAACTCGCCGAGCAGAACGCTGCGGATGTGGCCGGGCAGGAACCCGCCGCTGCGGTGTACCCGAAGCTGATTGCGGGCAATGTCTTGCCCCATATCGATGTCTTCCAGGCCAATGGCTACACCAAGGAAGAGATGAAAATGGTCTGGGAAACGCACAAGATCATGGGCGACCCCGGCATTCGCGTGAACCCGACCTGTGTCCGGGTGCCTGTGGTGTTCGGTCACTCGGAGGCGGTGCACATTGAAACCCGTGACAAGCTGACGGCCGAACAGGCACGCACGTTGCTAGAAAAAGCTCCGGGTGTGAAAGTGCTGGATGAGCGACGTGATGGCGGCTATCCCACAGCCCGTACCGAAGCGGCCGGGAATGACTGGACCTGGGTGGGGCGTATCCGCGAAGACATCTCTCACGACTGCGGGCTGGATTTGTGGGTGGTTTCCGACAACGTTCGCAAGTGTGCGGCCAGCAACAGTGTTCAGATTGCCGAGTTGCTGCTGGCGCGGGATCTGATCTGACGTCGCCGGTCGCCGGAACGTCCGGGGGTTGAATCAAGAAGGGAATAGTGCCCTGTTGCCGTTGAGGTGCAGGGCACACCCGTTTACAGTTGTGTCAATTGATATCTGGGGAACTACCCAATGCGGTATTCAGGGTGTGAGGCGAGGATGACAAGCAAACGTGTGGTGGGCCTGCTGGCCATGGTCTTGATGTCTGCACAGGCGTTTGCCATGCGTGTCGGCGACCTGCAAACGCAGTCGCGTTTGAATGAGCCCTTGCGAGCGACCCTGGTGCTCGGTGACCTGACGCCGCAAGAGGCCCTGAACCTCGATGTCCGTGTCGCGGATGCGCAAACCTATGAACGACTCGGCCTGGAGCGCGGTGCGTCCGTCGAGGGGTTGAGTTTCGTGCTGGGTGATCAGAGCGGCAGCGAATGGCCGCTGGACATCGTTGGAAATCGCGCGATTCGGGAACCCTACCTGGTGCTGCTGCTGGATATTCGCAGCAGTTCCGGGCGTGCCTTGCGCGAATTCACGATCTTGCTCGACCCGGGTCCGGTTGCTGCACAAACACCCGCCGTGGCGGAACCCGAGCCGGCCAGCGAGCCGGCAGCAGAAATTCCCGCGCCGCAGTCTTACGGAATTCCCGAAACGGATGTCGCGGTTGCTCCGCCGCCGCCACAAATGGCCCAGGGCCAAGCGGACGCGGTTGCTGGCAACCAGCCGATGGTCAGCAGCAAGGATTACCAGTACGCACGGCAACAGGCCGCCTACAGCGGTGAATATGGCCCTGTGCGTGCCGGTGAAAGCCTCTCCATCATCGCCACCCAGCTGGCAGCAAGCGTCGGGGCGAAACCCTCGCAGATTGCCTGGGGCCTGTATGTGGCCAACCCGCAGGCTTTCGAAGGCTCGATCAACTCGCTGAAGCGTGGTGCCATGCTGACGGTGCCCAGTGCCAGCGAGCTCACGGCCATCAGCGTTGCGCGTGCCCGCCTGAATATCCGGGATGCCGCCGCTGTCGGTGATGTGGCAGGCCGCGGTGCGGCCTCACAGCCAGCGCCTGGTCGCTCCGCACCGGCTCCGGGCCGGGATCGTCTGAGTGCTGAAGTGCCGGATCAGGGTGCTGCAGTCGCTGCTGAATTCGCCGATGCGGCGACATCGGAGCGCGCCGCGGTGATGCCCGCAGCCAAGCCGACCACCAAACCCGCCGCCAAGCCTGGCACCTCGGCCCCAGCTGACGCCGGGTCCGGAGCCGGGACGGCCGTGACCACCGGGGGCGCGGTTGCAACGACCGGCGGTGAGTTCGACGACGGTGGTGCCGAGCTGCCGGCCGGGGACGCGAAAGTCGGTGCCGGTACGCAAACAACGGCGGACGGATTTGCCGTCGAGGACGAAAGTGCCGCGCCCAAGGTCGTGATTACCGACCCCAGCGACTCCGGTGGCATTCTGGCTGCTGTCGGGCAATGGTTGCTGCCCATCGCTGGCGCCATCGTTGCGGCGCTGCTGCTGCTGGTGCTGGCGATCCGCTCCCGCCGCAACAAGGACCAGGAACCGGCTTTTGTCAGCGAACAGGCTCCGGCGAAGCCGCGCCCCGACATCGTCAGTATGGCGCGTGGTGAGCAGATACCGGACCCGACCGAAGCCGACGCCGAATCAGCCGACGACGCCCGCACGGTGGTTCTGGATGCAGCGCCGCTGGCCGAAGATGGTCCGGTGGAAACGGCCCCGGCCAGAAAAGCGGCGGCAGATGATGTCGATGATGTGTTCGGCGACCTGGGTGATCTGGATCTGCCCGACGACACGGCCGCCACGCCGTCCAGCCGTAGCGAAGACGAGGAATTTGCCGCGCTGCTGAAGGCCGAGCCGGCAGCACCGGAGACTGATGATGCTGCCGGGGGTGACCTGGGCGAGCTGGATGTGGACTTTGGCGAACCCCCGGCCGATGACCAGCCGGCGGCACCGGCAGCGCAAGAACCCAAGTCGATGTTCGAAACCGCGTCCTTCCCGCTGGTCAACGATGATGCCGAGTCCAAGTCGACAGCAAGCAGCGATGATCCCGTTGCCGAGGCGGAGTTCCAGTTGGCTTACGGGCTGTACGACGAGGCCGAGGAAACGCTCAAGGCCGTGCTGGAGGTCGAGCCGGGACGACTGGACGCCATGGAAAAGCTGGCCGAGGTGTATTTCGCAGCCGGTCGCGAAGATGATTTCGAGGCGCTGGCCCAGGATCTCAAGCAGAACCAGGGGATGACCCAGGAATTCCGCAACGTTGAAGCCCTGGCACAGCAACTGATCCCCAACTCGTCGCTCTTCAGTGGTGGTGCTGCTGCGGCGGCGCCTGCGCCAGTCGCGGAGGCGCCGGCGGAAGATGTGGCCGAGTCAGAAACTGGCGCATTCGATGTGCCGGAGGCTGTGGCCGACGAGCCGGAAGTGGCCGAGTTTGCGGTCGAAGAGCCGAGCGAGCCGGATGAACCCGCGGAGGAGCCGGAAGAGAAGTCCGCGTCGGATATCGAGATGGTGGCTTTCGACATGCCGGAGCCAGACTCGGCGGAAGCGCCTGCGGAAGAGCCTGCGGAGGAACAGCCGCAGGCCGCGGAGCCGATGGAAACCGTGGATTTCGACATGGCGGACTTCGAGGCCCCCGCTGCAGCCGAGAGCCAGCCTGCTGAGGATGACCTGATGGTCGGCCAGGAAAGCGTCAGCGACGCCCTGGATGAAATCAGCCTGTCGGCAGAAGAAGCGGCGCCCGCGGAGCTGGAAACGGG
>JBFHON010000140.1:0-7661 GCA_041593295.1 Oceanococcaceae bacterium
AGTTCTGCATCGATGACCTGGTGCTGCAGGACGCTGGTGAAACCGATTTCGAACAGTATGTAGTGACCCCGGGCGTACAGCTGGTGCCGGACTTTTTTGTCCCGAAGTCCACGCCGCAGTTGGGTGATTAGTAATGCAAATGAGAATCATTAACATTAGTATGGTTTCCTCACTTCACAGGAAGCCTACTCGTGCCACATGCCCAAATTCGTGTCGCGGTCAGGGGCGGACGACCCTGTTTGCAGATCGTGGATGCGGATACCCGTTGTGTTCGCATGGCCTGGGACGCGCCCAGCAGCGCCGAGGAGTTCGACGGACTCGGCCTGCGGGACTTTTGCCGGGAGTGCCTGCTGATGCAGGCCGCTGCCGGTTGGTGGGCCGATCTTGAAACGCCGGGAGTTCCTGACGCCCGAAGGGTGGAGCCGGCTGCAGAACGAGATTCAGGAGTACTGGCAGCGACGCAAGGGAACCGTGAGTGCGCTGGCCGATGCCGCTGCCGAGGGTGACCGTTCCGAAAATGCGGAGTACATCTATCGCAAGAAGGAGCTACGCGAAATCGACCGGCGTCTGCGTTACCTGGGCCGGGTAAATGACAACGCCGAAGTCGTCCGCGACCTGCCCAAGGACCATCGTACGGTCCGCTTCGGGGCCTCCGTGAGCCTCATCGGGCCGGAAGGGGACGAGGTGACGTTGCGGCTGGTGGGTGCCTACGAGGCACAGCCTTCGGCCGGTGAAATCAGCATTGATGCGCCGCTGGCACGCAAACTGCTCGGCAAGCAGGTGGATGACGTGGTGCTATGGAAACGCGGTGATCGGCCTGCCGAGGAGTGGGAAATCGCCGAAGTGCGCTATACGTTTACTTGATACGCCGCGGAGTATCATCGGGGCTGGACGAGTTGCAGGTTGTTGCCCTCTGGCGCGGCTCTGCAGGCGTACACTGAAAATGCACTTGATGGAGCATAGCCATGTCCCGAATTCTCTTGAGTCCCCTGCTGCTACTGAGCCTGGTCCTGGCGGGCTGCGCAGGTAGCTCGGCCCGCGTGGTCAGCGCCTCCGATGGCCCCACGGTCAACCAGGCCCGCACCGTCCCGGCCAGTGCGGACCGGCTGCGTGTTGCTGTGGGCAATTTTGAAATGCGTACCGGCCCGGCGATCGGCAGCGCGCTGGCCGATTTCATGACCACCTCGCTGTTTAACAGCGGTCGCTTCATCGTGCTTGAACGGTCCCGGCTCGATGCCGTGCGTGCGGAACAGGCCCTGCAATCCGGGTCGGACTTTGATCCGGATTCCCGGGTCGAGCGCGGGGGCTTCGAAGGCGCTGACCTGCTGGTCCGGGGTGCAGTGGTGACCTTCGAGAAGAGCTGCAAGGGCGTCTCGGTGCTGGTGGCCGGCAGTGGCACGTCCTGCATCACGCTGAACCTGCGGCTGATTGATGTCGCGACCGGGCGGATCGTGAATGCGACGACGGTGGAAGCGACCTCCCGCAGCGGCCAGGTCGGTTTCTTCTTCGCCCGCGGTGAGCTGCCGGTTGGTCTGGGGGGCTATGCCAAGACCCCGATGGAAACCGCCCTGCGTAACGCCATCGAGCTGGCGGTTCAGCACATCGTCGACCAGACCAACTAGGGTCTGCATGCGAGCGGTCCGGTCCGTCAGCTTCCTGCTGGCGGTTGCGCTGACAGGTTGCGCCACAACCAGCGAAAAACTGAGTCAGCGCGGCCTCGAGGCGATCTCCACGCTGCAGGAGCTGCCACTGAACGCGCGGCCCCGCGTTGTGGTGGCGCCGGTGCTCAACCGCACCACCGATGACGGCGCCGCGAAGTTTTCCGCGGCGATGATCGAGGTCGGTGGGCTGGATGCCGGACGGGCCTGGCTGGCCGGTGTTCACGATCTGTTGATCACCGGGCTGCTGAACACCGGGGCCTTCATCGTGCTGGAGCGCGATGGGCTGGAGGACCTCGCGACCGAGCGCATGTATGCGGCCAACACCGGGGAAGCCGTGCTCAAGGCCGGAAGGCTGGAGGGGGCGGACCTGCTGCTGGTGCCGGCAATTACCGGTTTTGAACCGGCCGGGGGTGGGGCCCTGCCGCTGCCCATACCGATCAGCAACGATGGCGATTTTGCGGTGCTCTGGCTGCGTACCGGCAGCGCGTCCATCAGCATGGATGTGCGCCTGGTGGACGTACGAACCGGGCGCGTCGTGCAAAGCACGGCGGTACGCGGAAAGGCACGTGAATTCCGTGCCGACCTCGATCTGTTTCTTTTCTTCAAGGGCGGCTACGCCGCGTTGCCCGGGGTGCTGGGTTATTACAACAACACGCCGCTGCATGCGGCCATCCTGAAGATGGTCGGGCTGGCGGTGGACCGGGTCGGCCTTGCCGTCGCCCCGCGTCTTGCCGATATCAAGGACCCGAAGACGGCAGCTTTATTTGCCGTGCCGGAAACGCCCGTGCAGAAAAAGCCGGCGCTGCGCGCAGAGCCCGCTGAAGTCAGCGAGGAAGCGGCCGACCCCGTCGCTGACGGGGTGGACGATTGAGTCTGGCGCTGCGCTGAAGCGGGATCAGTGGCGGAAGTGGCGGCGACCGGTAAGGGCCATCGTCACGCCGGCTGCATTGGCTGCGGCGATGACCGTGTCATCGCGCATCGAACCGCCAGGCTGAATGATGGTCCGGGCGCCGGCTTCGATGCCGGACAGCATGGCGTCCGGGAAGGGGAAGAAGGCATCGGAAGCCATGATGCTGCCCTCGAGCGACAGCCCGGCATCTTCGGCTTTGCGGACGGCAATGCGCACGCTGTCCAGCCGGCTCATCTGGCCGGCACCAATGGCCAGCGTGCGTCCGTCCTTGACGAAGACAATCGCGTTGGACTTGACCATCTTGACCACCGACCAGGCAAAACGCAGGTCGGGAATGAGTTCCGGATCGAGTGCCTTGTCGGTCACGACCTTCAGTTCATCGGGGTTGAGAATGGGCAGGTCGGCTTCCTGCACCAGCAGCCCGCCGCTGACGGTGCGCATGTCCAGGCGCTCGCTGCGGGGCAGGGCGTCGCCCGTAGCCAGGGCGCGGACGTTGGGCTTGCTGCTGAGCGCATCGATCGCGTCGGCCGTGAAGGACGGGGCGATGATGACTTCGACGAACTGTCGTTCGAGAATCAGCCGGACCAGGTCGCCATCGACTTCGTCGTTGAAGGCGATGATGCCGCCAAAGGCCGATGTCGCGTCGCAGGCATAGGCGCCTTCATAGGCGGCGACCAGCTCGGCGCCGATGGCCACGCCACAGGGGTTGGCGTGCTTGACGATGACGCAGGCTTCGCAGTCGAATTCGTTGACGGCCTGCCAGGCCGCATCGGCATCGGCAATGTTGTTGTAGGACAGCGCCTTGCCCTGCAGCAGGGTGGCCGCGGCCAGCGTGCCGACAGCCGCATCTTCCTCCGCGTAGAAGCCGGCGGACTGGTGCGGGTTTTCCCCGTAGCGCAGTGCCGTGTGCTCTTTCCATTGGCCGCCAATGTAAGGCGGCAGCTTGCGTGCGGCGGTGTCCTCTTCCTCGCAACGCCCGAGCCAGTCCACGATGGCCGCGTCGTAGGCGGCGGTATGGGCAAAGGCCTTCAGTGCCAGTTCCTGGCGCAGGGCAAAGGAGGTGCCTTCGCCTTCGAGCGATGCGAGCACCCGCTCGAAATCAGCCGGGTCGACGACCACGGTGACATCGCGGTGGTTTTTCGCCGAGGCCCGCAGCATGGCGGGACCGCCGATGTCGATGTTCTCGATGGTCGTGCCGTAATCCGCGCCACTGGCAACCGTTTCGCGGAAGGCGTAGAGGTTGACCACAACGAGGTCGATGGCGGTGATGCCCTGTTCGTCGAGCGCGGCTTCATCCATGCCGCGGCGGGCCAGAATGCCGCCGTGGATCTTGGGGTGCAGCGTCTTGACGCGCCCGCCCAGGATTTCCGGTGCGCCGGTGTGCTCGGCAACTTCCGTGACCTGCAGGCCGGCTTCCCGGAGTGCCTTGGCGGTGCCGCCAGAACTGATCAAGGCCACGCCTCTGGCGCTCAGCGCCTGGGCAAACTCGACGATCCCGGTCTTGTCGGAGACGGAAATCAGTGCGGTGCGTATGGGGCGCAAGCCGGCGGGCGGCAGATCGGAGGAGGGCAGGATGCTCATCGCGGTGGTCGTCCGGGGGTTGGGGGCGAGACAGCCGTCGCTCAGAGGACGGCCGCAGGTGCCGTCAGATGGAAATCTGGTATTTCTGCAGTTTCTTGCGCAGTGTCGCGCGATTCATGCCGAGCAGGACCGAAGCGCGGGTGTTGTTGCCCTCGCAGTGGGTGAGCACTTCCTGCAACAGCGGGCGCTCGAACTCTTCGATCAGGGTCTCGTACAGGGGAGCTGGCGTTTCCCCGTTGAGCGTGCGCAGGTAATCACGTACGCAGGATTCGACGTATTGACTGAGGGGGATGCACTCAGGCTGCTTCGCAGCGTCGGCCATGATAATTCGTAGATTCCGAAGCGGGAACGGAGCCGGCGAATGATAAAGAGATTGGCGGGAATGTCTAGTCGCGATTTTTACGACGTCCCACCAGCATCGCCCATTCGTCCTGTGTTTTTCGGGTGAATTCCAGGTCGGGGAAGGCGCCTTTCACGCTGTCGATCTGCGCGTCGAGCAGGCCGGCCATGACCAGGGTTCCGTTGTCGTTCAGCAGATTGACAAGCACATCGGCCAGGTCGATCAGGGTGCCGGCCAGGATGTTGGCCAGAACCAGGTCGTAGGTTTGCTGCGGGGCATCGGCGCAGGCCACCATCGTGATGTCGACCTGGTTGCTCTGCGCGTTTTCGCGCGTCGCCTGTTCGGCCTGCGGGTCGATGTCACAGGCGGTGACCGATTCGGCGCCCAGCAGGGCGGCAGCGATTCCGAGGATGCCGGAGCCGCAGCCATAGTCCATGACCGATGTGCCGCGGACTGCAGCGTCACCCAGCCAGCGCAGGCACAGGGCGGTGCTGGGGTGAGTGCCGGTGCCGAAGGCCAGTCCGGGGTCCAGCCGCAGGGTGACACGCTGATCATCCGCTACCGCAGCGCCATGCGGTGCAACCCGCAGGTGCGTACCGAAATCCATCGGCCGGAAATGTGCCAGCCAGGTCCGTTCCCACACCTGTTCCGGCAGGTCATCCCAGTGCGCGCTGAGAATCCATTCGCCACCACCTCGGTGCAGCCGCTCCTCGATTTCGGCGCGGTCTTCTTCGCCGGCAAACAGCCCGACAACCAGTGTCTGTGGCCATAACGGCGTCTGTCCCGGTGCCGGCTCCAGTACCGGGTTGTCCTGCGCATCCTTCATCGTCACCGCGAGGGCACCGCAGGCTTCGAGGACTTCGGCGATGGCATGCGGTTCCGGCGAGCGCAGCGTCAGCTCCTGCCACTCAGGCATGGGTGTCCTGCCATTCATTGAGCCGGGATTCCAGATGGTGAATGCTGACGCCGCCTTTCTGGAAAGCCGGGTCTGCCATGATTTTCTGGTGCAGGGCGCGGTTGGTCATCACCCCTTCGAGTACCAGCTCGTCGAGCGCCCCGCGGACTCGTTGCAGGGCAATTTCGCGAGTGTTGCCGTGCACGATGATCTTGCTGATCATCGAGTCATAGTGCGGCGGAATCTTGTAGCCCCGGTACACATGGGAGTCAATCCGCACGCCCGGGCCGCCCGGCCAGTGGACTTTCGTGACTTCGCCCGGGGACGGGGTGAAGCGGAAGGGGTCTTCCGCATTCAGGCGGCATTCGATGGCATGGCCCCACCAGTGGACGTCTTCCTGGCGATAGGCCAGCGGCTGGCCATCGGCAATTTCGATCTGGGCGCGGACCAGGTCGATGCCGGTTACCGCTTCGGTAACCGGGTGCTCAACCTGAATCCGGGTGTTCATCTCGATGAAATAGAACTCGCCGTTTTCGTACAGGAACTCAAAGGTGCCGGCGCCGACGTAGCCGATGTCCTGGCAGGCCTTCACGCACAGCGCGCCGATCCGCTCACGCTGCTCGTCGGTAATGCCCGGCGCCGGGCTTTCCTCGACCACCTTCTGGTGGCGCCGCTGCAGGGAACAGTCGCGCTCACCCAGGTGGATGGCATTGCCGTGCGTGTCGCACAGCACCTGGAATTCGATGTGACGCGGGCGGGTCAGGAACTTTTCCAGGAACACCGCAGGGTTGCCGAAGGCGGTGGCGGCTTCCTGGCGTGCCAGCCCGACGGCGTCGCGCAGTTGTGAGGGCTGGTGCACCACGTGCATCCCGCGGCCCCCGCCACCGGCGGCGGCCTTGACCAGGACCGGGTAGCCGATGCCCTTGGCAATGGCGGCCCACTCTTCGGGGTCATCACCCAGCGCACCTTCGGAGCCGGGGACGCAGGGTACGCCGGCCTTGATCATGGCGGCCTTGGCCACGGTTTTTTCGCCCATCAGGGCGATGGTTTCTGCGCGCGGCCCGATGAAGATGAAACCGCTGCGGGTGACGGACTCGGCAAAGTCCGCATTTTCCGAGAGAAAGCCGAAGCCCGGGTGAATGGCGTGGGCACCGGTGACTTCGGCGGCGGCGATGATGGCCGGCATGTTGAGGTAGCTGCGGGTCGCCTGTGGCGGGCCGATGCAGACGGCTTCATCGGCCAGCAAGACGTGCTTCTGTTCGCGGTCGGCGGTGGAAAAGACGGCAACGGTCTTCAGCCCCAGTTCCCGGCAGGCACGGTGAATCCGCAAGGCAATTTCGCCCCGATTCGCGATCAGGACCTTCTGAATCTTTTCCATCATTCGATGACGAAGAGGGCTTCGTCGAACTCCACCGGCTGCTCGTTCTCCACCAGAATTTCGCGCACCGTGCCGGAGCAGGGGGATTCGATCTGGTTGAGCATTTTCATCGCCTCGATGATGCAGAGTGTCTGCCCGGCGGCGACGGTCTGACCGACTTCGACGAACGCACCGGCACCGGGAGAGGGTGTGCGATAGAAGGTGCCCACCATCGGTGCGCGCACCGTGGTTCCCGTAGCGGGCGCCGGCTTGGCGGCCTCGGTCGCCGGAGCGGGTGTCACGCTGGCGGGCGGGGGAGCGGAAGCGGGGGTGAGGTGCTGCGGCGTTGTGACCGCCTGGACCACGCCGCTGCCGAACCGCGCGATGCGGATGGTTTCATCGTTGGTGGAGATTTCCAGCTCAGCGACGTCGGAGTCTTCGACGACCTCGATGAGTTTCTTGATCTTGCGTATATCCATGGGGTCTCTCTCAGGCGTCAGGATCCGTTGACGCCGCTGGTGCGGATGAAGACAAATGTGTCAGGGCTGCGTCCAGGGCAAATTCATAGCCCTGCACACCGAGTCCGCAGATCACGCCTG
This sequence comes from Oceanococcaceae bacterium, assembly GCA_041593295.1. Lineage (GTDB taxonomy): Bacteria > Pseudomonadota > Gammaproteobacteria > Nevskiales > Oceanococcaceae > MS8. The sequence goes on from JBFHON010000140.1 coordinate 7,344, forward strand.
CGGCAACATCGGAAAAATAGGAATGCCGGCGAAAATCCTCGCGCCGGTGCACATTCGAGATGTGGACTTCAATGAACGGAATCGCGACCGCCAGCAGGGCATCGCGCAGGGCGACGCTGGTATGGGTGTAGGCGGCCGGGTTGATGATGATGAATGCCACGCCCTCATCGCCCGCGCGGTGGATGGCCTCGATCAGCTCGCCTTCGGCATTGGACTGGCAGCAGCGCAAGGTGTGCCCGCGGGCTTCGGCGCGGCGGGTCAGGTTCTGTTCGATTTCCGGCAGGGTTGTCGCCCCGTACACAGCCGGCTCACGTCGGC
>JBFHON010000141.1:0-7660 GCA_041593295.1 Oceanococcaceae bacterium
ACTTTCAGGGTTTCGGACTGGAACTCGTAGCCTCCTTGCCAGAACATCAGGGGCTGCATCGTGGCGCAGCCACCCAGCAACAGCATCGAGACAAGAACAACAAGGCGGGTCAGCACAGCGGGCACGTCCACTTGAATACACACAAAACTTGCTGCGCATGGTATCAAGCCTGCTGATACTCGCGCCGGACATTCATGGCCGAAACCGCATTTCCCGCTGAATTGACAGGCCGCTGGCTGCTGCAGAATCTGGAAGCCGACGGTCGTATCGACGCCGCAGCGCGTGCCCATGCAGAAGTGGTCGCCGGGAAATCACCGCTGGACCCGATCACCGCGGTCGCCGACTGCGAACTCGGTGATCTGACAGCGCCCGGGCTGGTACTGGACGGCGACCGCATCACCGAATGGCTGGCCAACAAGAGCGGGCTGCGCTACCTGCATATCGACCCGCTGAAAATCGACCCGGCCATTTCCGCAGAAACGGTCGCCTACGGCTACGCACGCAAGGCCGGGATTCTGGTGATCCGCCGCGGCCGCGACACCGCCACCATCGCCTGCTCCGACCCCTTCCACCGCCCCTGGGAAGGCGAGCTGTCCAGCGCGCTGCAGGTGGAGATCAAGCCGGTGCTGGCGAATCCGGCGGATATCCGTCGGTACCTGCTCGAGTTTCACAGCCTGCGCAGCGCCAGCATGTCCACCAGCGGCGTTCGCAAAGGCGGCACACAGGTGCTGGAAAACCTCGTCCGGCTGGGTCGCCGCGACATCGTCACCGAGGAAGACCAGAGCGTCATCGGGGTTGTGGACTGGTTGCTGCAGTACGCCTTCGACAATCGGGCCAGCGATATCCACCTGGAACCGCGACGCGAGACGGGCAATGTTCGCCTGCGCATCGATGGCGAATTGCACGAAATCTACCGTTTCCCGGAAAACGTCTTCGCAGCCGTCTGCAGCCGGCTGAAGATTCTGGGTGGCTGCAACCTGGTCGAACGTCGCCGGCCGCAGGACGGGCGCATCAAGTCGGTCACGCCGGAGGGCAACGAGGTCGAACTGCGTTTGTCCACGCTGCCCACCGCATTCGGTGAAAAGCTGGTCCTGCGTATCTTTGACCCCGGTCTGGTGCAAAAAAACCTCAGCGACCTCGGGATGGAGGCCTCGCAGGAAGACAGTTGGCGCCGCCTGTGCAACTCCCCGCATGGCCTGATACTCGTGACCGGCCCGACCGGGTCCGGGAAAACGACCACGCTGTACGCCACGCTGCACAACCTGGCCTCGCCACGGCGGAATATCTGTACCGTCGAGGACCCGATCGAGCTGATCGAACCGCTGATCAACCAGACCCAGGTCAACCATCAGGCCGGGCTCACCTTTGCCAATGGCCTGCGGGCCCTGCTGCGCCAGGACCCCGATGTGCTGATGGTCGGCGAAATCCGCGATCACGAAACGGCCGAAGTTGCCCTGCAGGCGGCCCTGACGGGCCACCTTGTGCTGGCGACCCTGCACACGAACACGGCCGTTGGCGCGGTGGTCCGGCTGCTGGAGCTCGGGGCACCTGCCTATCTGCTCCGCGCGACGCTGCTGGGTGTGCTCGCCCAGCGCCTGGTGCGCAAGCTATGTCCGCACTGCCGCACCATCGAGAAGCCGGACAACCTGGAAGAGCGCTGGCATGTTCTAGGCAGCAGCCTGCCGCCGCCGAAGGCTCTGCCGGTCGCCGTGGGCTGCCTGGAATGCCGCGAGACCGGGTATCGTGAAAGACTGGGGCTGTACGAAGTCCTTGATGCGGACCGCGCCTTTCGCGACCAGATTACCGACAGCACGGAACTGGGCGCGATGGAACAGGCCGCGGCGCAAACCGGCATGCGCAGCTTGCGGGACGCAAGCGCCGCAGCCATCCACGCCGGGCTGACCAGCCTGGATGAAGTCGTCAACAACATCCTCCTCTGAACACCATGCCTGACTTAAGCCAAATCAATACCGACGCCCTGCTGGGCTATGCCCAGACCCTGGGAATCAAGCTGTTCCTGGCCCTGGCCACCTTCGTCATTGGTCGCTGGATTGCCAAGGCGCTGGTTGCCGCCCTTGAAAAGGCCATGCTGCGCGCCAAGGCCGACCCCACGCTGACCAATTTCCTGGGCAATGTGGCCTACGGGCTGATGCTCGCGATCGTCATCGTCTCCGCACTGGGGCAGCTGGGCGTGAGCACCACATCGGCAGCAGCCCTGCTCGGCGGCGCTGGCGTCGCCGTCGGCCTCTCACTGAAGGACCAGCTGTCCTCGTTTGCCGCCGGCGTCATGCTGATCATGTTCCGGCCCTTCCGCCAGGGGGACTTCATCGACGCCGGTGGCGTCGCCGGGACCGTCGAGGAAATTCGCATCATCGCCACGGTCCTGCGGACGCCGAACAACCAGCAGGTGACGGTTCCCAATGCGGCGATCTGGGGGTCGACGATCACCAACTTCAATGCCAAGGAAAACCGGCGCATCGACATGCCCATCGGCATCAGCTACACCTCGGACATGCGCCGGGCCCGGGAACTCGCCCTGCAGGTCTGCACCGCCGATGATCGTGTGCTTACCGACCCGGCCGTCTGGGTGGGTGTCACCGAACTGGCCGACTCCGCGGTCATCGTCACGGTACGCCCCTGGGTCAAGACCCCGAACTACTGGCAAACCCGCAGCGACCTGCTGGAACGGATCAAAGACAGCTACGACGAAGCCGGCATCGAAATCCCGTACAACCAGCTGGATGTGCACCTGCACCGCAGCGACGACGCCTGATCAGGCGCTGCGGGGCGCTCCGGTGACGGTCTTCAGTCGCTTGATCGCATCCGGCGCGAGGTCGCTGAGCTGGGCCTCGATCCGACGCAGGTCGCTGTCGTCGGAACGGGCCAGCACCTCGCCCAGAGGCTCCCACAGGTCCTGAGCGGCGACGCTCTCCAGCAGGCTCAGTCCGAGCTGGGCATCGGCCCAGGCCAGCAGGTGGGTCATGCGGGTTGCGGTGGCTTCGTCAGCGCGCGCCATGATCGAGAGCGACTGGGGCCACCAGTCGTTTGCGGCAGCAACCCGCATGGTGCCGAGCACGGCAGCGTCGTCAAGCATGGCCATCAGGTGCGACAAACGCTGACCGGATTCGGTGTAAAAGCCGATCCACAGCAGCGCGTCGGCGTCAAGGATGGCGGCGACGGCCTGAATCTGTTCATCGCGCAGGTCGTCCACAAAGCGCGCCATGGTGATGTATTCCTCGCGCGCCACCAGCTCGCGCGAGGTCTCGACGACCACCGGCAGCGGCATCGCCCGCAGCACCGGCCCGGCGCGACGGGGGTCGAGAAACTGGCACAGGTCTGCCTGGAAGGGCGTGCTGACGTGCCGGGACAGATTGACCGCCAGTTCCGGCTCCAGCAAACCGGTCACCTGCGCTGCCAGCCGCGGGCCGAGTGCCCGCTGCGCAATCAGGCCACTGACCTTGCCCGGGAGCAGCCGTGATGACCGGGCCAGACCGGCAAAGCGTTTGGCACCGCGATCGAAGATATGGGCCTCCACGGTCCCTCGCAGTTGCCGCATTCCCGCCACGCCAATGGTGTCGAGCACTTCCAGCTCGTCTGCCGGGGTGTCCAGCAGGCGGCCCAGCTTTTCGCGCTCGGCCTGCAGCTCCAGATCCAGCAACCTCATCCGCCGACCAGCTTCTTCACGGCGCCACGCAGCATCCGCGGGACCAGCTCCAGTGCGGAGTCCAGCGCCGCTTCCAGGGCATGGGCTTCCCGCGCGATGGTGGCGGAGACCCAGTCATGCAGCTGTTGATGGTGCTCCGTGGGGAGTTCATCAAGGTCAGGGAGTTCATCGGCGTGATGCCGCAATAGATGCTTCCAGTCTGGTTTCATGGGCTTGTCTCGGCTGTCTGACGCTCATTCTAGCGTGCGCCACGGGGAGCCCGGCTGGCCAGTCAAGCTATCGTGCGCTAGCGTGAACCCCATGGACGCCGCACCGACATTGCTGATTTGCTGGTACTCCGCCACCGGAACCAATGCCGCACTGGCCCGTGCCGCCGCGCGCGGTGCGCAACGCGTCAGCGGGTGCCGGGTACGCAAGCGTGCGGCACTGCGCGTCACAGCCGATGAGTTTGCCGCCGCCGAGGGCTGGATATTCATTGCGCCGGAAAATTTCGGCCAACTCTGCGGTGGCCTGCGCATGATGCTGGAGCGCCTCTACTACCCGCTGGAGACAGCGTTGCAGGGCCGCCCCTATGCCTCCATCACCGGCTGCGGCAACGATGGCAGCGGTGCGGTTCGCGACCTGGATCGCATCTGCAACGGCTGGCGCCTGCGCCGGGTCGCTGACGCCCTGATCTGTCGCGGCGAGCAGACGCCGGAACACCTGAAGCAGGCCGAAGAACTGGGCCAGGCACTTGCCGAAGGCCTGGCCGGCGGGATCTTCTGACCCCTGAACGCCCCGGTCAGGGCGTAAAGATCGCGAACAGCTGCCCCTGGGGTTGCGCCGGCGCGTACAGGTACAGCAGCACGGTGTTGAAGGCGAAGGTTCCGGAAGCCGGCGCGGCGAAATCATCGCCCCACGCCACCTGGGACGGCTTTTTGTTCAGGGCCTCGGCCCAGCCGGGGTTTTCCTCATCCTCGGCCTGTGCAACCAGTGCCATCTCGCTGCCAACCAGCAACCCGTACTGGCCACCGGGCGATATCGAAAAATCGCGAATCTCGCCGATATCCAGCAGCAGATCCAGCCGCCCTTCGGGCTGTGCAATCCGGGGGGCCTCCCCACCAAATACCGGGGCCAGGCGATAGAAGCGGGAGCCACACAGCAGCCAGACATCGCTGGCGTTCTGGCTCTTTGCCGCCCCCAGGGCTGTGCAGGTATTGACATCGGCCGCGTCAGAAAGCGTGAAGGTCAATGAATCAATCAGCGGATTCGCACCTTCGAAGGGTGACGGGTTGCGGGGCTCGGCATAACGATGCACGTAGCCCACATTGCCGGCGACCTGCAGCAGCAGAATCTGCTGATCGCGAATCGCCAGATCCCGCCAGCCATCCCGTTCGACACCTTCCAGCGTGAACTGACCCTGGCCGCTGCCATCTTCGTCAAAGGCCACCACCTGGGTGGTCCCGGTCACTGTTTCCGTCGCATACATGATGCCGGGGTGGCGCTGACTGGCCGTGGCATCCTGCAGGTCCGTCAGCTCTGCGGGCTCCAGCAGGGTGACCTCACCATCCGCGAATGGGCTCGGGAAGCCCGGGTTCGCATCGCCGAAAAAGGTATTGTCGCAGCCGCTCAGGAGCACCGCGGCACAGGCCAGCGGGAAAAATTTCATCATTGTCTGTGGCCCTACTGGCACATCTGATCAAGCACAAAACCAAGGTTGTACCACGTGCCACCACTGCGCAGCTCGAGTTCCTCCTTGCCGGGGCACAGCATCTGCCCGGAGCGTTTGTCGATCTGCACGTAGTTCTTGTAGTTGACCTTGCGCTCGATCGCGTAGGTGCCTTCGGAGAACCGCAGATACATTCCGCTGCTGCCATCACGCTGCAGAAAGGTGCCGTGGAAGGCATTGCCGGCCGTGTCGAAGTACAGATAGCCCTTGTTCGCCGCGGAACTCATCCCCGCATCGATCACCAGGCTCTGCAGCAACAGGTCCTGCACCGCGGTTTCCCGCTTGCCGTCAGCGCTTTTCTGCTGATAGTTCACCCGCATCGGCTCGCTGGCCTGGAAGTTGATCGATGCAACGGTACGGTCGCCATGGCTGCCACAGGAGTCGTCGCTGCTCGCGCACAGGTTGAAAGACGCCGGCAGGGGGCGAATGCTGGCGATGGTGCTTTCTTCCAGGTCCTGCTTCTCGTAGTGCAGCCCGGGACCGGACTGGTCAGCCTCGTAGCTGAAGCGCAGCTGCTTGGCATCATCCGGAAACCGGACCGAGAAACTGCCGGGCAGCATTTCCAGCCGGGCATCCACGAAACCGACATCAGTTTCTTCGCGGAACTGCAAAGGCGCCGCACGGAGGTTTCCATCCAGGACCAGGTCCGGCTCGACCGCGGCCGAAATGCTCTGCAGACCGGCCAGACGCACCTGCGTGACATCGGTACCGTCATTGCGGGTGACAAACCGCAGCACGTGCTCCTTGAAGGGGTTGGCAGGGTCGGTGTCCTGGCTCCACACCACCGGCGTGTTGTGCGACTGGCCAAAGCTGATGTCTCCGATCGCGGCACTGGCGGTCATCGACAGATCCCCGTTCGGTGACTGCACGATGGTCAGGGCGGTGGGCAGCGGACCGACGCTGGCCTGCGCATAGGACGAGCCGTTGCTGTCGCCATCGGCGAGCTTGACCGAGACCCGCTCGATGACCTCATCGGCGGCAAGTTCATAGCGTGTATCCACGCCCTCCACGGTCTCGAAACCGTCCACACCGGTCAGCAACAGGCTGAAGTTCTGGTTGACCGCATCCAGCGTGACATTCACATCCCGATAGGCCGTCGGCTCATCGGCCAGCCCGTTGGTACTGTGCAGCGCCACCTCCAGCGCCGCCGGTTCACTGACATCAACCACCAGTGACGACTCGGTGGCATCGGGAGCCAGCACCACATCCAGGGAAGCCGAGCTCACCGCCGGACGCCATGTGGTGTTCAGCTCCAGCGTGTCCTCACGCTGGCCTTCGCGGTCGGCAAACATCGCCAGGGTTGCCGTCGCCGCTTCCCGGTCCCCGCTGGTGGTCACGTTGTACTGCACCGAGGTAAACCGGGGCAGAAACTCGAACAGCGAGTCCAGCACGATCAGCTCACCACTGAACTGGTCCGGCATGCCGGCCTCGCGGGCATCCACGCCCATCGCGATCCGCAGGTCCGGGTCGACGACACCCAGCAATCCCGGCAATCCGAGCAGATTCCGAGGGTCCAGCAGGGTGATTTCAACCCGCAACCGCATGACACTGGGTGCGCCGCTGAGCACATCCACCTGGGCCCGGGCGTACAGCAGCAAGGTGACGAAGTGGACGGAGATATCGGCACCCACCAGGCTGCCGGTAGCCGGGTTGGCATCCACATCCATGCCCACCGGAAGGGCATCCACGCCGTAACCGGTCTGGTGAATCACCCCGCTGTCGGTTTCCAGCCAGGTATCCACCCGGTAGCCCAGCCCCGTGGGTTCGAGCAACTCCCCGACGGGATCGATCAGGATGGTGGGTGGGGCATCAGCGTCCGGTGCGGTAGTCGCATCCTGCGAACGCGATTCGAAACTGGGCCCCTCGCGACCACCCTGGCCACAGGCGGCCAGTGCCAGCAGCAGGGCCGCAAGGAAAATATGAATGTGCATGGCTATCCGGCGGTATGCAGACCGCGGCCGGTCAGGCTCTATAGTGTACGCACTGAGCATCCCGCGACTCAAAAAAACCGGCCGCGCCGTCCTTGGCACGACCGGGCAAGTCGACTTAGCGGGAGGCGTTGCTAGATGTCGACGCTTACATGGTGCTGCCTGGGCCCGGCGCCACCAATCGGTAAGCGGCGGGGATTTTTGTCAGATTTTTCCTACACGACGGGCCTTCAGCCGGGGTAGAGCATCCAGGCCACAGCCACGATGGCCAGCAGGAGCAGCACCAGCCACGGCCAGCGGCGGCGCCCGGCACCCGGGGGCGGGCCATCCTGCTCGTCCAGCCAGCGCTCGACCAGAACG
>JBFHON010000142.1:0-7621 GCA_041593295.1 Oceanococcaceae bacterium
ATGGGGCCGTGCTTGCCAATTTGGCTGGCCAATCTAGCAGACATCGACGACCACCGCGTGACAGCCTGAAGCCGACGGGAAGCCGCCCGGATAACGCTTCCGCACTGCATCCAGGCAAAAAAAAGCCGCGCTCGAAGCGCGGCTTTTTCAGGATCGTAATCCCGGTTCAGATCGAACTCACTCGAAGTTCATCTTGGCCTGCAGGTAAACGAAGGTACCAACGGTGTCGTAGGTACGCACGTCCGTCGTGCCGTTGAAGCCGGAGTAGATGATCGGAGCCAGTTCGTCAGTCACGTTGTCGATACCCAGACTCAGCTTGGTCTTGTACTCGTCCAGAGCCAGGGAAACTTGCAGGTCATGGATGAGCTGCGAGCCAACCTTGCGGCTGCTGACGAAGTCAGGGTTCGCCGGGTCGCCAAAGTCACCCGGGTTTTCGACAACCGCACCGATGTAGCGAGCCGACCAGGTCGCCGACCAGGCATCCTGCGCCCAGTTCAGCGCCGACAGGGCACGCCAGCGCGCGTAGTGACCGTCACCACCAGCGGAAGACTCGGAGAAACGTCCGACGTTGTTCACCAGCGTGCTGGGGTCGCCTTCGATGCGCTCGTTGTCCTGCTTGTACAGCCAGGTGCTGTCCAGGCTCCAGCGGAAACGACCGTACTCGGTTGCACCGAAGTCGTAACGCAGGCCGAGGTCCACACCCTGGGTTTCCAGACGACCGACGTTGGAGGTCACATCGATCAGCGAGTTGACCTGACCATTGTCGTCGCGGGTGAAGGAGTTACAGAACAGACCACTGTCGAAGCACTGCTGCAAACGAATGTTCGTGCCCACGGTGCCGATGGTGTTGGAGATGTCGAAGCTGAATGCGTCGACTTCAACCGTCAGCGGCTCGTGACCGAAAGGAGCACTCCAGACCATGCCCAGCGTCAGGGCGTCGCCTTCTTCCGGTTGCAGGTTCGGGTTGCCACCAACGGTAGCGGGCAGCTGGCTGTCGCCTTGCTGGAAGCTGCCATCACGCACCACGTTCTGACACGCAGCGTCAACGTTGGCGTTTTGACCTTCCGGCGTGGTTACACCATTACAAGGGTCGCTGTAGCTTTCCGCGCTGTCGTTCTGACCACCGAACAGGTCGTTGATCGTCGGAGCACGGAACACATCCGCGTAGGTCGAGCGGACCAGAATGTTGTCGACCGGACGCCATTGCAGACCAATCTTGCCATTGGTGGTATCACCAAAGGTGGAGTAGTCGGAGTAGCGGACACCCAGGCTCAACTCCAGGGAATTGATGTAGTCCATGTCGGCCAGCAGCGGAACCACAGCTTCCGCGTAGAACTCATCGACCGAAACCGAGCCGAAGACCGGCTGCGAGTTGTTGCCCGAGATCAGGCCATTGACGCGAACCGAGTCCGGAACCGTTTCCGAAGTCTCGGAGCGGTGCTCGTAGCCTGCTGCCACGCCGAGAACACCAGCCGGCAGGTACATCAGGTCACCGGTCACGTTGAACGAGAAAGACTTCAGCGTCGTTTCGTAACGGTCGTGAACCAGCGGAGCCAGGCGTGCAAATGCGGCAGCCTGGTTGTCAACGTTCGGGTCGTATTCCTGGAAGAAATCGGCAGGAATACAGCCGGCAATCACGTTGTCGGGTGTACCGCACTGGGCTACACCGTTCTCGTCCCGGAAGCTCGGGCCGAGGGCATCCTGGGTGAACGGCGTGAACAGCTCACCGAAGGCTTCGGTGTTCATACGGTCGCGGCCGTCGATGTAGTTCACATCGAAGAACCACTCGTCGAACAGCGTGCCCTTGAAGCCGGTTGCGACATAGAACTTGTTGGTCGTGTACGACTCGACACGGTTGCCGACACGCAGCATGCGCAGACGCAGGTCGCTGATGTCTTCGCCGAAGGGGTTGTACACGCTGTCAGCCGAAGCGACGACGTTCGCGAACGGAGGGCGCGAATCAAATGGCTCGGGAGCAATCTGGAAGTTCGACGTCGTGCTGTTGATCAGCACGTCGGAGAAGAACCCGAGGTCGGATACCGGACCGATCTGATTGAACAGCGTCCACTCGCCGGACAGGAACGCGCCGAAACGCTCTTGCGGCGTCACGTTCAGGTTTTCGGTCTGGAAGTTGTAGGTATCGTTGTTCGGACCGCCGCCGATGTAGCAACGATAATCCGCACCGGAAGAACCTTGCGCGCCATCGATGCGGGTCACGCGAACGGTGTCACCGGTTCCGCAGTTCGGATCGGAGAGATCCACACCACTTGATTCCGCCGCACTGCGGGAAATCTGGTAATTACCGTTCGGGATCCGGGAGGAACCGAATGAAATCTGCTGACCGTTGTACAGCGCCACCGGAATTTTGGAGAACGGACGATCACCCGAGGAAACCGATTCCTGGTTTTCGTAGTTCAGACCCATGAGCACCATGCCGTTGTTGGCAGGCATGCCCATCGTCATCCAGATGTTCTGTGACTCGGCGTCACCGCGGGAGCTGGTGCCGACGTTGAACAGCACTTCGGTACCGGCCTGATCCTTGCGCGTGATGAAGTTCACCACACCGCCGATTGCGTCGGAACCGTAGATGGCGGAAGCGCCGTCTTTCAGCACTTCGACGCGCTCGATCATGTTGATCGGAATCGCGTTGACGTCAACCGTGCTGATGCCCGGGCTGCTGTTGATGCGACGGCCGTTCAGCAGGACTAGCGTGCGCTCGCTGCCAAGACCACGCAGGGAAACGGTTGATGCACCGGTACCACCGCCGTTGTTGACCTGCGGGTTGGTTGCGGCGCCGGCAATGGACGGCATTTCCTGCAGCAACTCACCCAGCGTGGCAACGCCGGAGGATTCAATGGATGAGCGGTCGATCGTGAAGACCGGGCTCGACGTTTCTACATCAACGCGACGAATGCGCGAACCGGTGACCTCGACCTTGTCGAGGCTGACGGCGTCTTCCGCGGCTTCTTGCGCGATTGCCGGCATGCTGAAGGCGGCGATGCCACCGACAACAACGGCAACCTGACGACGCAACGCGCCGCGCTGGGACAGCGTGAGCTTCATTGTTTTGGTTACTCCCCAAGGACCCTCATTGAGCCCCGATTAGTCAGTTATCCAGGAAATGGCTTGCGTGCCCGGCTATTCAGCCAGGGTCACAGAACGGTGCACGCTATTGTCTTCCGGCACAAAAGTCAACGACTCCCCAGCATGGTGCGGCGCACCATCTCAGGCCATACCAGCAGCGGTTTCGAGTTCCACCAGGGTGTCTTCGAGGTAGTCGATCAGACGTTGCGCGCTGGGCACCGAGCGACGGCAGGCAATCAGCCCGAAGTCCAGGCTGTCGACATAACTGGTGCAGGTGATGTTCAGCGCAACACCATTGACCGGTATGGACACCGGATACATCCCATCCAGACGGGCACCGTTCCAGTACAGGCGCTCACTCGGGCCGGGCACGTTCGATATCACCACATTAAACGGCGGCATCCGGTGGCCCATGCCCAGGACCAATGGCAATGCCGCGGGCACCGAGCCGAGCATGGTCAGCATGTTGATTTCCGAGCGGCTCATCGACTGCAGCAGCGCCTTGCCCTGGTTCATCGAATGCTGAATCGCCTGCAGGCGGGCAACCGGGTCTTCGATGTGGGTGGCCAGGGAGCACAGAATCGCTGTCACGGCATTGCCGTAATCGTCCGCATCCTTGGGCTTGAGCGCGACCGGCGCCATGCAGGACAGGGGCTGATCCGGCAGGTCGGCATGGTTGATCAGCCAGGTACGCAGGGCCCCGGCGGACATCGCCAGCACGATGTCGTTGAGGGTGGCGTCCAGCTTCTTGCCCACGGCCTTGATGCGCTCGATTTTCCAGGATTGCGCGACAAACCGTCGTGCCGCACCAATCCGCGTATTCAGTGCCGTGCGGGGCACGCTGAATGGCGTCACCAGCCCCTGCTCGTCGTGCTTGCGCATGGCGTCGGCATACTTCAGCAGCCCACGCAATGCGCCCGGCACCGCGCCGACCGTTTCCTGTAGCTGCTCGGCCAGCGCCGACAGTGCACCACGCGGGGGCGCGTCATCTGCGCGCGGCGTGCGCGGTCCGCGCCCGATACTCCAGGGCGGCAGCATGTTGCGCTCATCCGGGTCGGTCGAGAGGGACTTCTGCAACAGCCGCATGCCCCCCATCCCATCAATCATCGCGTGATGCATCTTGGTGTACATCGCGAACTGGCGTGACTCGACGCCCTCGATGACGTGGGCCTCCCACAGCGGGCGATCCCGGTGCAGCAGCGTGCCGTGCAGGCGGGAGACCAGCGCGAACATCTCGCGATAACGCCCGGGAGCCGGCAGCGCGGAATGCCGCAGGTGATACTCGGCATCCACATCGTCATCGGTGACCCAGCTGGGCTGGCCCAGCTTGCGCAGCGGCCACACCAGCTTCTGGTTGAAGGGCGCCGCAAAGGGGCTTTCACGCCACTCCTGCAGCAGCTCGGCGACAAAGGTGTCGTCGACACCCTCCGGCAGGCTGTACAGATGCAGCCCCCCGACGTGCATGGGTTGATGGCTGCGCTCCAGATAAAGGAAGCCTGCATCCATGGGCGAAAGGGTTTTCATCAGCCTTTGGTCTCCTGCTCGCGCGCTCGCCCACCGACACGTGGGGTGCTGTCGGTACAATAGCGCCTTTCCCCCTGTTCGGTAGAAATGAAGGACGAGCTCAACGCGCTCATTGGGCAGGCTTTTGCTGCACTCGAGCTGACGCCGCCTGCCAAGGCGCGCATCGAAAACACCCGCGACAAGACGCACGGCGATCTCGCGGCAAATCACGCCATGGTCAGCGCCAAGGCCGCCGGCATGGCTCCGCGGGCCCTTGCCGAAAAGCTCGTCGCTGCACTGCCGGACTCCCCGCTGGTGGACAAGGTCGAAATTGCCGGCCCGGGCTTCCTGAATTTCTTCCTCCGCCAGCAGGCGCGCCACGGGGTCCTGCATGACATCCATGCACAGGGCGCCGGCTTCGGCAGCTCCCCGGCGACGGGGCAGCGCATTCTGGTGGAGTTTGTCTCGGCCAACCCGACCGGGCCGCTGCACGTCGGGCATGGCCGCGGCGCCGCCTATGGCGACTGCCTCGTGCGGTTGCTGCGGGCCGCCGGGAACGCTGTTGATGCGGAGTACTACGTCAACGATGCCGGCCGTCAGATGGACATCCTGGCGACCTCCGTATGGCTGCGCTACCTGCAGCAGCATGCGGTGGAGCTGGCCTTCCCGGCCAAGGCTTATCAGGGCGCGTACATCGGCGAATCCGCCGAGCGTCTGGCACAGCAACACGCCGATGCCCTGGTGCGCGACCTGAGCACCCTTCTGCAGCAACGGCCGTTACCGGCCGACGACGCCGAAACCGGCGATGCGCACCTGGACGGCCTCATTGCGGCCGCCAAGGAATTGCTCGGCACCGGCAATTACCAGACCGTGCTGCAGCACATCCTGAAGGAACAGCTGGGCGACATCGAAACCGACCTCGCCGACTTCCGGGTCCACTACGACGCCTGGGCCAGTGAAGCCAGTGTCGTCAACGATGGCAGCGTCGAAGCCACACTGGCCGACCTGGACCAGGGCGGGCACACCTACCGCAAGGATGGGGCGCTCTGGTTTGCGAGTTCGAATTTCGGCGATGACAAGGACCGCGTACTGCTGCGCGCCAACGGCGCGGCCACCTACTTCGCCAATGACATCGCCTATCACCGCAAGAAGATTGTCCGCGGCTACGACCGTCTGGTCGACGTCTGGGGCGCCGATCACCATGGCTATGTCCCGCGCATGAAGGCGGCCATCCAGGCGCTCACCGGACAGAGCGACAAGCTCGACGTGCAGCTGGTGCAGTTTGTCAGCCTGCTGCGCGATGGCGAAAAAGTCAGCATGTCCACCCGCGCCGGCACCTACGTCACGCTGGCCGACCTGCGCAAGGAAGTCGGCAACGACGCGGCCCGGTTCTTCTACGTGATGCGCTCGAATGACCAGGCCCTGGAATTCGACCTCGCCCTGGCCACCCGCGAAAGCGCGGACAACCCGGTTTACTACCTGCAATACGCCCACGCCCGGATCTGCAGCGTGCTGCGCCAGGCCCAGGAGCGCTTTGGCGATGACGCCGTGGACCCTGCCCGGGGCCTGGAACAGCTTGACCAGCTCACCCATGACGCCGAAATCGCCCTGCTCAACCTGCTCGGACGCTTCGCCGAAACGGTGAACAACGCCGCGCGTCAGCTGGGCCCGCAAATCGTGGTGCATTACCTGCGCGAAGTCGCCGAAGGCTTCCACCACTGGTACAACGCGGTGCCGTTCCTGGTGGATGAGGCGGAAATACGTGATGCCCGGCTCTGTCTCGCTGCGGGCGTTGCCATCGTCATGCGCAATGGCCTGGACCTGCTGGGCGTCACCGCACCGGAGCGCATGTAACAGTGACCCGCGACTACGCCAAGGGCCACGGGAAGAAGCCCTTCCCACTGGTTCCCGTCCTGACGGGGATTGCCATTGGCTGCGGCTTGGCGCTGATCGGCACGGTGCTGCTCACCCCCTTGCCGGAAAACGAGCAGCGTCTGATTCAGAACGGCGACGTCGATCTGGTTGCGGAAGAAGCCGCGCGCGAACAGGCCCCGGCGCGCACAGCGCCATCGTTGCCACCGGAGGAGCCGGCGCGGTTCAAGTTTTACGAATTGCTGCCCAACCTGGAAATCATTCCCTTCGTCGACCCGACGCCTGCCCCCGGGCAGCCGGACAGCGCGCGCCCACGCAGCAAACCTGCGGCGGCACCGCCGCGCCCGGCACCGACGACGGGAAGCCCCCCTGCCGCACCACCCGCTCGTGCGGAAAGCCCTGCCACGAACGAACGCTACTGGATTCAGGCCGGTAGCTTCCGCAATGCCGATGATGCGGAATCACAGCGCGTGCACCTGATCCTGCTGGGTTTCGCCCCCCGGGTGGAGACCGCGAGCATCCCCGGCAAGGGAACCTTTCACCGGGTCAAGATCGGACCGCTGAACACCAGCGCCAAGGCCCGTGAGGCCATGCAGCGGCTGGCCGAAGATGGCGTGGACAGTTATGTCCAGCGCGAAAAGCTGAACTAGCCCGGCGGCGCGCTAGCGCCGCTTGGCCTCCAGCAACCGGGTCTGCGCGGCCCGCACCTTGCGACGGCCGGCCTTGGGTTCGATGCGGGTGTAATGCCCGTCCGGCTGCAGCAGCCAACCCTGCGACTCATCCGCCAGGTACAGCTTGAGTTCGCGCACCACGCGATCGCGGCTGCGCGGCTCCTCGATCGGGAACATGACCTCCACGCGGCGGAAGAAGTTGCGTTCCATGAAGTCGGCGCTCGAGCAATACACCTCGGGATGACCGTCGTTCTCGAAATAGAAGACTCGCGTGTGCTCGAGAAAACGCCCGATCACCGACACCAGACGGATGTTCTCGGACACCCCTGGGACGCCCAGCCGCACGGAGGTCATGCCCCGGACGATCAGGTCCACCTTGACCCCGGCAGTGGAGGCGCGATACAGCGCGGCTACCGCCTGCGGCTCCACGCACTGGTTCATCTTCAGGATGATGCGGGCGGACTTCCCGGCCTGCACATGCTCGATTTCAC
>JBFHON010000143.1:0-7549 GCA_041593295.1 Oceanococcaceae bacterium
AAGTTCCAGCCCGGGTGCAGCTTGGGCAGGGCCACCCACTTGGGCAGAATGCGTTGTTTCTCAGACATGACAGACAGAATGGCAGAGCCGGCCCTTATTCTTGCATCGACGTCGACTTATCGCCGCGAATTGCTGCAACGACTGCAACTCGACTTTCGCTGCGTGGCGCCCGAGGTAGACGAAAGCCGCCGCGCGGAGGCCGCCGCTGCGCGGGCGCTGCGACTGGCACAGGCCAAGGCTCTGGCTGTTTCCCGGGCGGAACCTGCGGCCCTGGTCATCGGCTCCGACCAGGTCTGCTCCTGCGAGGGCGAAGTTCTGCGCAAACCCGGCACGCCGGAACGTCAGCGAGAGCAACTGGCGCAGCTTTCCGGTCAATCGGTGCAATTCGATACGGCCGTCTGTCTGGCAGCCGCCGGCCGGGCCCTGGGCAGCCTGCTGGTGCCGACGCAGGTGCAGTTCCGCGCACTGACCACGCCGGAAATCAGCAGCTATGTGCGACGCGAGCCTGCCGCGGACTGCGCCGGCGGCTTCAAGGTCGAAGGGCTCGGCATCACGCTCTTCGAACGGATCCGCAGCGATGACCCTACGGCGCTGGTCGGCCTTCCGCTGATGGCAACGGCCACCCTGCTGCGCGCGCAGGGCCTGCTGACTCAGGCGTCGTAACCCGTCCGGATCCACGACGGGAGTTCGGCCAGATCCGCGAGGACATGTTCCGCTCCGGCTTCCAGCAGTTCCTCCACTTCGTGCACCCCCCAGGCCACGCCGACCGCACGGCAGCCAAAGGTGCGCGCCATCTCCATGTCGTAGGTGGTATCTCCTACCATCAACATGGCGTGCGGCTCGGCGCACAGACGCAGGCTCAACTGCTCCAGCATGAGCGGGTGTGGCTTGCTCGCGCTTTCATCCGCACAGCGGGTTTCACGAAACAGGTGCCCCCAGTCATTTGCACCCAGCGACCGGTCCAGACCGGCCCGCGACTTGCCCGTCGCCACGGCCAGGGTATGCCCCCGCCTGTGCAGGTCGTGCAGCATGTCCGGAACGGTGCTGAACGCCTTGCCATGCACCTGCGGCGGCAGATTGACGTAGTGCGCCCGATACTGCGCCATCAGTTCCCGGCGCTCGGCCTCGGAATGATCGCTGAAAATCTGCGCAAAGGCCTCTGCGAGCCCCAGGCCAATCGCCCGGCGCATGCGCTCCTCCGGCGGCGGCTCGATTCCCAGCGCGTGGCTGGCATCACGCATGGCACCAACGATATCGCCGGCGGAGTCGATCAGGGTGCCGTCCCAGTCAAAGACGATGACCTCAGGGCTCAGAGGGGATGGGGAATTCATGGTCGCAAGGATGTCCTGTCCAGTAATGTGGTGATATCTGCCGGAATCGGCGCTTCAGCCTGTACGGCACTCCCCTGCCACTGCCCGCTCAGCTCCACGGCATGCAGGGCCAGGCGCGGTCGCGGGCTGCCGAACAGCGCCTGGTCCAGCGCGCGATCACCGTATCGGTTGTCCCCCACCAGCGGCAACGAACGCGAAGCACACTGCACCCGAATCTGATGGGTGCGCCCGGTTTCCAGCCGTAACTCCAGCAGACTCACGGCTGCACCCCGCATCAACGTACGCACCCGGCTTCGCGCGTGACGCGCATCCGGATGGTGGGCGCTGACGGCGTGCACGTAACCGGACTCCATGCGGGCCAGATGGTCTTCCCAGGCACATTCCTGCGACGGTCCGGCACCGTGCACCAGCGCGAGGTAGCGCTTGCCCCAGTCGCCTTCCCCGAAACTGTTGAAATTGCGGCGACCCTCGGTCACCGCCAGACAACCGCTGGTGTCCTTGTCCAGCCGGTGTGCGGGCTGCCAGTCTTCGCCCCACAACGCCTGGCTCAGCTCGACCAGGCTCCAGCGAATTCCGGTGCCCGGCTGACTGGCCCAGCCGCTGGGCTTGTCGATGATGCGCAACCCCGGACCGGTGTACAGCACGCGCTTGGCCAGGTTTTCCAGCATGTCCGCCGGCGGGGCCGCCGCAGGAGTCTGGCGCTGCTCGTCACGGATGGGGGGAATGCGAACCTCATCGCCCGCACGCAGCTTCTGCATGGGTTTGGCACGCCCACGGTTGACCCGCACCTCGCCCTTGCGGATCAGCCGGTACACCCGTGTGCGCGGTAATTGCAGCTCACGCAGCAGGAAATTATCCAGCCGCTGCCCGTCCAGATCACCCGAAACGGTGACGCGACGAACCGCTGTTGTTACAGATTCACCGTCATGTGGCACAATGCATCGTCCTGATAAGAAGTTACAGCAGCGGACACCTCAGGCGCTTCGCGCCGACGACACCGCTGCCTTCCCCGGGACAGATGCGGTTGCATCTTGCGCCCTGAGGCTGGAGATTCCCGCAAGCATGGTACTCCCTGCTGCCGAATTTCGGCGCAGGCCCTTATAGATTTTACTGGCTCCCGTCGCACAAAACGGTTGAGCCTGAGACCACAACAATGAAACGCATTCTGATCAATGCCACCCAGCCAGAAGAGCTGCGGCTGGCTATTGTCGACGGCCAGCGTCTGCTCGACCTGGATATCGAATCCGCCGCCCGCGAACAGCGCAAGGGCAACGTCTACAAAGCCAAGATCACCCGCATCGAGCCCTCGCTCGAAGCCTGCTTTGTCAACTACGGTGAAGAACGACAGGGCTTCCTATCGCTACGCGAGATTTCCCCCGAGTACTTCTCCAAGCAGCCCGGCAACGACAAGTTCAACATCAAGGACGTGTTGAAGGAAGGCCAGGAACTGATCGTTCAGGTCGACAAGGAAGAGCGCGGCAACAAGGGCGCAGCCCTCACTACCTTCATCTCGCTGGCCGGGCGCTACCTGGTCCTGATGCCGAACAACCCCAAAGCCGGTGGCGTATCGCGGCGGATCGACGGTGATGACCGTTCGGACCTGCGCGAAGCCATGGCCAGCCTCGAACTGCCCGCCGGCATGGGCGCCATCGCTCGCACCGCAGGCGTGGGACGCACGGCTGAAGAACTGCAATGGGACCTGAACTACCTGCTGGACCTGTGGCAGTCGCTGCTTGGCGCGACCTACGACCGCAAGGCCCCGTTCCTGATTTACCAGGAAAGCAACATCATCATCCGGGCACTTCGGGATTACCTGAAGCCGGATATCGGCGAAATCATCGTGGACGAGAAGTCCATCTACGATCACGCCAACGAATTCATGACCATGGTCATGCCGGGCCAGCAGAACCGCCTGAAGTTCTACGGCGATTCGACCCCGCTGTTCTCGCGCTACCAGATCGAATCCCAGATCGAGAGCGCACACCGCCGCGAAGTCCGGCTGCCCTCCGGCGGCTCCATCGTGATCGACTCCACCGAGGCGCTCACCGCCATCGATATCAACTCGGCGCGCTCCACCGGTGGCAGCAGCGTTGAAGAAACCGCGCTCAATACCAACCTGGAAGCCGCCGACGAAATCGCGCGGCAGCTGCGCCTACGCGACCTGGGCGGTCTGGTCGTGATCGATTTCATCGACATGAACGCCAGCAAGAACCAGCGCGAGGTCGAGAACCGGCTCCGCGATGCTTGCGAGATGGACCGAGCCCGCATCCAGCTGGGCCGGATTTCCCGCTTTGGCCTGCTGGAGATGTCGCGCCAGCGCCTGCGCCCCTCCCTCAAGGAGCACACGCACCTGAGCTGTCCGCGTTGCGATGGGCACGGCACCATCCGGACCATCGAATCCACCGCCCTGCTGGTGATGCGCCTCGTCGAAGAGGAAGCGCTGAAGGAAAACACCGGCCGGGTCATCGTGCAGCTGCCGGCAACCGTGGCCACCTACCTGCTGAACGAAAAGCGCGCGGCACTCAGCGAAATGGAAACCCGCACCGAAGTGCGCATCACGCTGGTTGCCAACCCCAACCTCGAATCACCTCAGTTCGAAGTTGTGCGCGTTCGCGAAGATCAGCTGGGCGAAGCCGACAACAATGCCGTCAGTCACGCGCTGATTGGTGCAGCGCCGCAGGTGCTGGCTGACCCCACCCAGAACGAGAGCACGGGCCCGCGCCGCACCGCGCAGGTTCCGGTCGTGACCGGCGTCCTGCCGTCCACACCGGCCCCAACCCCGGCACCGGCTGCCGAGCGTGCACCGGCAGCGCCCGCTGCCCCCGCCGCGAAGACGTCGATATTCGTGCGCATCTGGAAGGCCTTGATGGCCATCTTCAGCTCCAGCGAAGCGGAAGCGGCACCCCAGCCGCAGGCCAAGCGGACGCAGGAACGTCGCTCCAGCAATACGCGCAATCGCAATGGTCGCGATACGCGCAACAACCGCAACGGCCGTTCCGGCAGCGGCAACCGCAATAACCGCCGTGGCAACCGTCGCGATGACGAAATCGTCACCAACCGCGAAGGCAAGAAACCGGCCGAATCCCAGCCCAAGGCAAAAGCCGGGTCCGGCGACGAGCCCAAATCCGGCAATCGCCGGCGCCGTGGTGGTCGCAACAATGACGCCACCGACGACGCCGCCAAGAAAGACACGACGGCCGCCGCGGCAAACAGTAGCGACGAGGCGCCGAAGAACGGACCACCGGCCAGTGCCGGCGGCGAATCCAGCAGCGACACCCCCTCCAAGTCACGCCGTCGCGGTCGCCGCGGTGGGCGTCGGCGTCGCGGTGGCGCCGCCCAGGGCGAGAACGGTGGCAACGCCAATGGCGCCGATAACGCCAACAGCGAAGCCGCCAGCGGGCCCCAGGACAAGCCGCAGAACCCCAGTGCGGATACGCAGGGCAAACCGGCCGGGGACAAACCCCAGCAGGAAAAGCCGCAAGCCGAATCGGCCCCATCGGCCGACTCCGACGCACCGGCTGGCAACCGCCAGCGTCGCTCACGCAAACCGGCTGCCGAATCCAGCCCGGATAGTGCACCAGCGAAAGCTGACAGCACGGCCGCGCCCAGTGAGCGCCCGACCGCCGAGCCCAGCAAGGCTGATGCACAACCCTCGTCCCCGGCGACCGACTCCGGCGCGAAATCCGGCACGCAAAACGAAGCTGCGGCAAAGCCTGCGACGCCCAAACCGGATGCCAAGCCGGAACCCAAGTCGGAACCCAAGCCGGAGAGCAAAACCGCTTCACCGCAGGAAGTCGTGGTTCCGGTAGCACCGGCTGCGAAAGCTGCGGAAAAGCCCGCCGAGAAGCCTGCTGCCAAGGCCCCTGCTCCCGCAGCGGAAAAGGCCCCGGCCGAGAAGACGCCCCAGCCTGCCAAGGCAGAAACCCCGGCTCCGGCATCAGCTCCTGCGGCCCCGGCCAAGGTGGCCGAGAAAGCGCCGCCCCTGGTCATGGTCGAAACCAAGTCCGCACCGGCAGCCAAGCCTGCGTCGGCGGAAAAGCCTGCAGAGCCCAAAGCCGCGGTTGCCGAGAAACCGGTGACCAGCAAGCCCGCAGACAAGCCCCCGGCCAGCACACCTGCTGCCGAGAAGGCCGAGCCGACAGCCACCAAGTAAGGCAACTCGGCACATAAAAAAAAGCGGTGACGTTTTGCGTCACCGCTTTTTTTATGCCCGCTGTATCTGCCGGTTACGCCTGTTCAGGCACCCCGCATTGAGCACTCACCGCTCCCGCAGCAGCTGTCGCGCCCGTTCAAGGTCTGCCGGCGTGTCGATTCCGGGCGGTGGCGGGTTTTCACTGACATGCACGCGAATCTTCATGCCGCACTCCAGCGCCCGTAACTGCTCCAGTTTTTCCAGGGTTTCCAGAGGTGTCGGGGCGTTTGCGCAGTAGCGCGCCAATGCGCCCGCCCGGTAGGCGTACAGACCAACATGCCGCAGGGCACCCGGTGGCAGCGCCCCCGGCTCCGCATCACGTGGGTGGGGAATCGGCGCGCGACTGAAATACAGCGCCCGCCCCAGACTGTCGCAAACCACCTTCACGCAGGCCGGGTTGAGAAAATCAGCTGCGTCATCGATGGCGCAGGCCACCGTCGCCCAGTCCGCGTCGCCATCCGCCTGCAAGGCTTCTGCGACAGCCTGCAACAGTGCTGTCGGCATGAAGGGCTCATCGCCCTGCAGATTCACCAGCACATCGTTTTCTGCCCACTGCTGCGCGGTTGCAACCTCGTTGATGCGGTCGCTACCCGAGGGGTGATCGGCACGGGTTTGCATCGTGTGCGCCCCAGCCGCTTCGGCCACGGCCAGCACCTCGGCGGAATCGGTCGCCACCCAGACTTCCCCGAGTTCTGAGCGCTGCGCCGCACGGATGACGTGCGTCAGGACAGGAAGCTCACCAAGCGGTGCCAGCACCTTGCCGGGCAGCCGGGTGGAATGCATCCGGGCGGGTATGACAATGCGCGTGGTCATCGAATTTCGTCATCATCCATGCGGCGTGCTTCGGACTCCAGCAGCACCGGGATACCGTCGCGAACGGGGTACGCAAGACGGGAGGCCTTGCACTGCAATTCCTGACGGTCTTCATTCCAGACCAGTGGCTGTTTGCTCACAGGGCAAACCAGAATGTCGAGCAGTGATTTATCCAGCATCAGGACCTTTCAAACCTTGTTTTCGGGCGGCGACTGCAGCGACCTGGGCGACAAACAGCTCCGCAAAATGGGTGGGCAGATGCACAGTGTATTCGAGGGCATAGGCTTCCCGCCCGACCGGCAAGCGGCACTTCACCGCGTCCTTGGTCGTCATGACCAGCGGGCGTGCACGGGTGTCCTGCAGGTCTGCTGCGGTGAGGCGATGGTGATCCTTGAAGCGCCGTGTTTCCACCTGCAGCCCGGCCTCCTCCAGCGCCCGATAGAAGGGCTCGGGATGGGCAATCGCCGCTACCGCCAGCACCTCCACTCCACCCAGTTCCGCCAGCGGACGGAGGCTACCGTCGTGCAGATTGCGCAGCGCTCCGGTTTTTCCCTGTACGGAAATCTCGCCGGCTTCCGCCTTGCCATTGGCAACCAGGCGGAAATCGCAGCGCTGCAGGCGGCTGCGGGGCTCGCGCAGTGGCCCCAGCGGAAGCAGATGCCCGTTCCCTTCGCGGCGCGCCCCGGGAATGACGGCAATCTCGATATCCCGCGCCAGCGCGTAGTGCTGCAGCCCGTCATCGGCCAGCAGCACATCACAGCCCGCGGCAATCAGAATCTGTGCTGCCTCGACCCGCCGACGGGCCACGGCAACCGGAACCCCGGTCTCATGGAGCAGCAGCAGCGGTTCGTCGCCGACGTCCTCGGGCTGCGAGGATATCGTCACCAGCGTGGCCCGCTCACTGCTGCGACCGTAGCCACGGCTCATCACTCCCGGTCGATAACCGTGCGCCTTCAGCAAGCGGGTCAAGGCCGCCGTGATCGGTGTTTTGCCAGCTCCACCCGCAACGATGTTGCCAACGACCACGACCGGCACCGGCAGGGTCTCGCTGCGCAGCCATCCCGCTGCGTACAGTGCTCGCCGGCAATGAGCGACACCGCGGAACAGGACTTCGAGGGGAAATAGCGCCCACAGCCAGCCGGGGGAGCACGCGTACCAGCGTGCGGTAATTTCCCGCTCCAGCGCCCCCTGCAGCGTCGGCTTCATCCGGTCG
>JBFHON010000144.1:0-7420 GCA_041593295.1 Oceanococcaceae bacterium
GCTGGTATGTGCGCTGGGTACGCATCGGCGGATTGCCGGACTTGCCGCGCCGGCAGCCCGGCCGCTGCGGGTTTCGGCCATGGCTGGCGATGTCCTCCGTGTGTTGCACGCGGCGCCTTTCCGGCCGCTGCTGTACTCCGCGTTGTGCAGTGCCGCCGCCTGGGGTTACATCAATGCGACCAGCCTGTACGTCAACACCTGGTACTGGGGGCTGTCGTCGGAGCAGATCGGCGGTCTGACGCTGGGCATATTCGTGTCGGTCCTGGTGGCTGCCGGGGTGGCGCCGGGGCTGGCGGCGATGAGCGACAAGAAAACGGTGGCCGTGCGTCTGAGCCTGTTTGGTCTGGTGTTCGGGCCGCTGCCGCTGGTGCTGCGCCTGCTGGGCTGGTTTCCGGAAAACGGCACACGTGACCTGTTTGCCGCGCTGTTCATGCACACCATGATCCTGTTTGCCGCCCTGATTGCGATCAGCATCGTGACGGCGTCCATGATCGCTGACCTCGCGGACTGGAGCGAGTCGGCCCTGGGGGCACGGCATGAAGGCATTTTTGCCGCGGTGATGGCCTTCGTGATCAAGGCCACTTCCGGCCTGGGCGCGCTGGCCGCAGGCATCATCCTGGATGTGGTCGGTTTTGATCCGCAGGCGGCGGCCAGCGGCGTGGTCACGCCGGGTGCGCCGTCGGTGCAGGCTCTGCAGCAACTCGGCCTGGCGGTTGCCGTGGGCATCGTGCTGCTGTTCGCTTTGGCAGTGGTTTTTCTGAGCCGCTATCCGCTCACCCGGGCGCGTTTTGCGGAGCTGCGCCAGCCGGCCTAACGGCGCCGCAGCCCGCGTACGGCGAGGCGGCCGAAACCCAGCCACAGTGCCCCGGCGATGATGCCATCGGCATGCGTCCAGTTGCGCAGGCGGGGTTCCAGCCAGCGCTCGTACTGCTGCCGGAGCTGCCAGCGTTCCGCGCTGGCGCTGTCCAGCAGCGCGGGCAGCTGCCAGGCGTTTTCACGCAGGTAACGGGCGATGATCGCCCAGCTTTCGGGGCGCTGTTCGGCTTCGCGTACCAGCCGCTCAAGCAGGGGCCCGACCTGCAACGGCCCGGCCGCGGACTGTTCGCGATACAGGCCCGGTGCCGCCTGCAGAAAGTCCGTGCAGCCGGCTTCGCGGGCGCACATGATCAGCAGCATGGCGAAGTAGCGGGCACGGCGTCCTTCGGTTTCGAAACGCCGTGCGGAGGTTTGCAGGGTGCCCGGCAGGGTGATGAAGCGGGCCTGTTGCCGGATGGCGGTGCCCAGGGCCTGGTCTTCGAGAAAGGGCAGGCTGTCGTCGAAGCCTCCCAGGCTCTCCAGCAGCGGGCGGTGGATCAGCAGCCCCTGGTCCCCGTTGAAGCTCTGCGGCTTGTTCAAGGCGGTCTTGGCCTCGAGGTGCCGGTAGAAAAAGGGCTTCGGGTCCGGGGTGTCGATGAACTGCAGCCGAAAATGGCCGGCACAGTCGTTGCGCTGCGGCCACCAGCAGTGCCAGGCATCGCGGAGCAGGGTGGGCGACGGCAGCCGGCTGTCGGCGTGCAGAAACAGCAGGGCGGGCTCATCGGACTGCTGCCAGCCACGGTTCATCTGGTGGCCGCGTCCGGGCGTGGTCTGCAGCACCTCGCAGCCCGCTTCGCGGGCCCGTGCGACCGTCGCATCCTGTGAGCCACCGTCGACGATGGTGACCCGCAGCGCGATGCCGTGTTGCTGCGCCAGGTCCTGCAGCAGGGCAGGCAGGGCCTGCGCCTCATTGCGGCAGGGAATGATCACGCGCAGTGCTTGTGCGGGGTTCGTGTCAGGACTAGGGTGAGAGCTCACGGTGTCGACGAGGAGTGGGTTTCGTGGTGGAACTGGAACGCGAATACTGGTCGCTTGCCCCGGGGCTGGGAAGGGGTGACGGGGAAATGACCGTGGTGGCGCCCTATGACCGTCGCCCCATCGCCCGGGTGGAAACTGCCGGCGAGGAGGCGGTCGAAGCCGCATTGGCACGTGCCCACCGTCTGTTCCGCGAGCGATCCGGCTGGCTGCCGGTCACCGAGCGCATTGCGATACTGGAACGGCTGCATGGCCTGCTGGAAACCCACCAGGAACTGCTGGCGCGCGAATCGGCGCGCGAAGGCGGCAAGCCGCTGGTGGACTCGCAGGTGGAAGTCCGCCGGGCCATGGACTGTGCACAGATCGGCATCGAGGAACTGCGGACCCGCCCGGGCGAGATGGTACCGATGGGGATCACCGCTTCCAGTGCGCAGCGGCTGGCATTCACCCGTCCGGAGCCAATCGGCGTGGTGGTTGCGGTGTCGGCTTTCAATCACCCACTGAATCTGATCGCCCATCAGGTGTTGCCTGCGCTGGCGGTGGGGGCGCCGGTGATCGTCAAACCGGCCCGCGCCACGGCGCTGTCGTGTCTGCGCCTGTGCGCGCTGCTTGAAGCCGCCGGGGTGCCGGAGGGCTGGGTCACACCGGTGGTACCGCGCGACAACACGCTGGCGGCGCAGATGGTGGCGGATGCACGGGTCGGGTTTTTCAGTTTTATCGGCAGCGCCCGGGTGGGGTTTGCCCTGCAGCGACAACTCGCGCCGGGGGTGCGCAGCGCGCTCGAGCACGGGGGCGTGGCGCCCGTGGTGGTCTGCGCGGATGCTGACCTGGATCGGGCCATCCCGAGCCTGGCCAAGGGCGGCTTCTACCATGCCGGCCAGGTCTGCGTGTCCGTGCAGCGCGTTTTCGTGCTGCAGGACATTGCCGAGGAGGTCGCCGCGCGGCTGGCCGACGCTGCGCAGGCGATGACCGTGGGCGACCCGGTCGAGGCCGGGACGGATGTGGGGCCGCTGATCGAACCCGAAGAATGCGAACGCGTGGCGGCCTGGGTGGCCGAGGCGCGTGACACCGGGGGGCGGGTGCTGTGCGGCGGGGAAATGATCAGCCCCACCTGCTACGCCCCCACGGTGATTTTCGACCCCCCGGACGAGGTGGCCGTATCGCGGCAGGAGGTCTTCGGGCCGGTGGTCTGCGTCTATCCGGTAGCGGATGTGGCAGAAGCCCTGCGCCGGGCCAATCAGCTGGAGGTCAGTTTCCAGGCCGCGGTGTGGACGCAGGACATCGATCGTGCGCTGGCGCTGTCTTCGGGGCTGGATGCGCAGACGGTGATGATCAATGACCACACGGCTTTCCGGGTGGACTGGATGCCCTTCGGTGGGCAGAAGCAATCGGGCTACGGCATGGGAGGCATTCCGTTCTCGATGCATGAGATGCAGGTGCACAAGATGGTGGTGATCCAGTCACCCGGCCTGTAATGCGCATCTGCGCTGACCCGCGGACCGGGACGAGCCGGGTTCGCAGCAAACCCGAGGACCCGGAAACATGAGTGAACTGCAACCGAGCGCGGACCGGCAGAAACGCGAAGAAATGAAGGCATCAGACCTGTTTGTCCGTTGCCTGGAAGCCGAGGGGGTGACCCATATCTTCGGGGTGCCGGGGGAGGAAAATGCCGACCTGATGATCTCGCTGCTCGACTCGTCCATCGAGTTCGTGCTGTGCCGGCATGAGCAGGCCGCCGCCTTCATCTGCGATGCCTACGGGCGGCTGACCGGCAAGGCCGGGGTGTGCCTGTCGACACTGGGGCCGGGGGTGACCAACCTCGTCACCGGGCTCGCCGACGCCAACATGGACCGCTCGCCGACGGTGGCCATCGTCGGGCAGGCATCGACCAAGCGTCTGCACAAGGAAAGCCATCAGAACATGGACGCGATTTCGATGGTGCGCCCGATCAGCAAATGGGCACAGACGGTGATGGATCCGGAAACCATTCCGGAAATCGTGCGCAAGGGCTTCAAGATCGCGGAGGCCGAAAAACCCGGGGTGACGGTGATCGAATTGCCGGAGGACCTGGCCGAGGAACAGGTGCTGGGGCGGCCCATGCACGTCTACAAGACCCGGCGTCCGGCGGCCGATCACAAGGCCGTTGCAGCGGCGGCGGAAAAACTTGCGCAGGCGCGCATGCCGGTCATACTCGCCGGCAACGGGGCCCTGCGCAAACGCGCGGCGACACAGCTCAAGCGGCTGGCCCACAAGACCGGGATCCCGGTCGTCAACACCTTCATGGGCAAGGGCGCCATCCCGCGCTCCGACCCGCACAGCCTGTTCACCATGGGCCTGCAGGGGCGTGACCATGTCAACACACTGATGGCGAAGGCCGATGTCGTGGTCTGCATCGGTTACGACCTGGTCGAGTACAGCCCGCATTTCTGGAACTGTGACCAGGACAAGGCCATCGTGCACATCGATTTCCAGCCCGCCGAAGTGGATACCCACTACACGGTGGCGGTGGATGTTGCCGGCGATATCGCCGATGCCCTGTGGCAGCTCAACATCGAACTGGAGAAAAACTACGCCGGGCAACTGCCCCTGCTGGACGTGGCCGCGTTTCAGCCACTGCGGCAGACCATCCTGGATGACTTTGCGCGGGAAAAGGACTGCACGCAGGTGCCGATGAAGCCGCAGAAGATCCTCTGGGATGTGCGGGAGTTTCTCGGCCCGGAGGACATCCTGCTCAGCGATGTGGGGGCGCACAAGATGTGGATATCCCGCTATTACCAGTGCGATACGCCCAACACCTGCCTGATTTCCAACGGTTTCTGCTCGATGGGCTTTGCCCTGCCGGGGGCGATTGGCGCCAAGTTCGCCAGGCCGGCGCAGAAAGTGCTGGCGATCTGCGGTGATGCCGGCTTCCTGATGAACGTACAGGACCTGGAAACCGCGGTCAGGCTGCGGCTGAACGTGGTGTTCATGGTCTGGGTGGATGGTGAATACGGCCTGATCAAGTGGAAGCAGCAGAACACCTTCGAGGGGCGGCACTCGCAGCTGGATTTCGGCAACCCGGATTTTGAAAAGCTGGCCGCGGCTTTCGGGATGTGGGGCCGGGAGCTGCGTCGGGCCGAGGAATTGCCAGCGCTGCTGGAGGAGGCCTTCGCCCAGCCGGGACCGGCACTGATCAGTGTCCCGGTAGACTACGACGAAAATCGGAAACTGACCCAGCGACTGGGGAGGATTGAAGTCTCATTGTGAAAAGGCAGCGCGGCAAGCGTGCCGCGGGCGGCCCCCCCGCGGAAATACGCATCATCGGGGGCAAGTGGCGGGGACGAAAGCTTCCGGTGCCCGATGTGGAAGGGCTGCGGCCCACGGCAAACCGTCTGCGCGAAACCTTGTTCAACTGGTTGCAGTTCGACATCGAAGGGCTGGCCACGCTGGACCTGTTTGCCGGGACCGGGGCGCTGGGTCTGGAGTCGCTCTCGCGCGGCGCGGCGCAGTGCACGCTGGTGGAAACCCATCGCGATGCGCGGCGGGTGCTGCAGGAGAACATCCAGCGTCTGGGGGTGGAGAAGGTCGCTCAGGTTGTCGCCCAGCCGGCGCTGGCATGGCTGGCGACCACCGCGCAGCGCTTCGATATCGTGTTCGTTGACCCGCCATTCGCGCAGGATTCGTGGGACGCGGTGCTGGCTGCCCTGCCGCCGCACCTGAACCCCGGCGCGCGGGTGTACCTCGAGCGCCCGGGCCGCTACAGTGCCTCGTGGCCGCAGGGATGGGAGTGCCTGCGGGAAAGCCGGGTCGGTGATGCCACGGGCGCGCTGCTCTGTTTTCATCCCGTTGAGGAACCCGCTGTGGAAACCCCAGGAGTAAACACATGATTGCCGCCTATACCGGCACCTTTGACCCGATCACCCTCGGGCATGCCGACATGATTCGTCGCGCCAGCCGCATGTTCGAGCGGGTGGTTGTCGCGGTCGTCGTATCCAGTGCCAAGCGCCCCCTGTTCACGCTCCAGCAGCGTGTAGCCATGGCCGAAGAAAGCCTGGCAGACCTGCCGAACATCGAGGTGTCCGGCTTTCAGGGGCTGATGGTCGATTTCGCACGCAGTCGCAACATCAAGGTCCTGGTGCGTGGCGTGCGCAACGTGACCGATTTCGACTACGAGTCGCAGATGGCACGCATGATCAAGCACCTGGACCCGGACCTGGATACGGTCATCCTGCCGCCGACGGCCCAGTTCGCCCATATTTCCTCGACGCTGGTCCGCGAGATTGCCAGCCTCAACGGTGACGTTTCCGGGCTGGTTCCGGAGCCGGTCCTGCGTGCCGTTCGGGAGTTGCAGGGTCACCCTGCCGGGAGCTGAACGTGAATCGCGTGCACCGACCGCTGTGGCTGCGGCCAGCGGCGCTACTGCTGTTGCTGCTGTGCCCGCTCGCGGCGCTGGCCGGCCCGCAGCCTCCGCAGGCGGCCGTGGCCAGTGCGCACCCGCTGGCCACGGCTGCCGGTCAGGAAGTGCTGGAAGCCGGCGGCAACGCCTTCGATGCGGCGATTGCCGTGGCCACGACATTGGGCGTCGTCGACCCGGGCGGCTCCGGCATGGGGGGCGGGGGCTTTATCCTGCTGCACGAGGGGGCCACGGGGCGCAAGCGTTTCATCGACGCGCGGGAAAAGGCGCCGCTGCGGATTCGGGGCGACATGTACCTCGGAGCCGACGGTAAGCCGGATCGCCAGAAGCTCAGTTCCGGTCCGCTGGCCGCGGGAATCCCCGGGCTGCCGGCCGGGTTGGTGTACCTGGCCCGCAATCACGGCCGGCTGCCGTTTGCACAGAACATTGAACCGGCCATTCGTGCTGCCCGGGAGGGTTTCACGGTGGATGCACGCCTGGCGGAAGTGATCGGTCGCCGGGCCGCCCACCTGGGGCGCTTTGCATCCAGCCGGGCAATCTGGTTTCGCGATGAGAAACCGCTCCAGGCCGGGGCCACGCTGGTTCAAAAGGACCTGGCCGACAGCTTGCAGAAGTTCGCGACCTTCGGGCGTTCCGGCTTTTACGCCGGCCCGGTCGCCGATGAGTTGATCCGCAGCGTGCGGGCTGCCGGAGGCGTATGGACGCAACGCGATCTGGATCAGTACGAGGTCGTGGTGCGGGCACCGCTGATCCTGTCCTACGGGGACTGGCAGATCGTCAGCGCGCCGCCGCCCTCATCGGGGGGGCTGGTGCTGGGCGAGATTTTCAACATGCTGGGCTTGATGGGCTACGACAAGGCCAGCGGTGTCGATCGCAAGCACATGCTGATCGAGGCCATGCGGCGGGCGTACTACGACCGGGCCCGCTACATGGGGGACCCGGATTTCGTGGAGGTGCCCAGTCGCCAGTTGCTGTCGCAACAGCATGCGCAGGACTGGCTTGAGAGCTACTCGCCCCAACGGGCAACGCCCAGCAAGGACCTGGCTCCCGAGCCGGTTGCCTCGGTCGGCATGGGCATGAATACCACCCACTTTTCCATCATCGACACCGAAGGCAACCGGGTTGCAGCCACGCTGTCGCTGAATTACCTGCTCGGTTCCGGCTTTGTCGCCGGCAAGACCGGCGTGCTGCTGAACA
>JBFHON010000145.1:0-7391 GCA_041593295.1 Oceanococcaceae bacterium
CGGGGGAAGGAAATCATGAATGACAGAAAGAAAAACTCGGCACTTGCCGTTGTTGCGGGGCTGGGCCTGCTGCTGGCCGGCTGCGAAGGCGGGCGCGGGGGCGACACGATTTCCGCCGGGGCAAGGGCAGTGGGTCTGCTGCCGGTCGAAGATGGCCGTGGTATCCAGGCGACCGTGAATGACCAGACCCATGCCTACCGCGGTGACATGCGCCTGACCGTTGCCGGCAATGCGCGCAATCTGCAGGTGGTCAGCCAGTCCGCGGATACGGACTCCTGGGCCATTCAGGGGTTGACCCCGCAAACCGGTGAATACCGTTGTGATGACGGCAGCTTGCGGATCACGCTGGCCCGCGCCGGGCAGCCGACATTGTCCACGGCGAGCGGCGGGTCCTGTGTGCTGACCGTCAGTCAGGCCGATGCCCGGCGCATTGCCGGCACCTTCAGCGGCGTGCTGGCCGCGGCCGGCGGGGCGGGGCAGGTGCTGAACGATGGCAGGTTCCAGTTCGAACTCGTCCATGTCATTCCGGACACCGATGCCGACGGTATCGCCGACGCCGATGACAACTGTCCCTTCGATGCCAACCCCGACCAGGCCGACTCCAACGGCAATGGGGTGGGGAACGCCTGCAGTGCAGCAGAGGAGTAAGCCGACATGACTGCCAACTCGGTCACCGACACCGTCCCCACCGTCACTCCGGCGCCAGACTGGATTCGCAAACTGCGGGACCTCAACTACTGGCTGGTCGAGGATTTCGGCGGCGGCCCCCGGCCCTGGAAGCTGGCCTGGGTCATCAACTTTCAGAAAATCGCCACCGGATTCTTTCTGGCGGCGCTGATGTACGCCTATTCCGGCACGACGCCGGCCGCGACCAGCACGGCAGCCTGGGTCTTTCTGGCCATGCATGGCACCTATGGTTTTGTGTGGCTGCTCAAGGATCTGGCCTTCCCGGACCCGGGCTGGCAAAAGCGGGTGACCATCGGCGGTGGTCTCAATGCCTTTCTGATGGTGCTCGGCCCGTACTGGCTGTTTGGCTGGTTGCTGATTTCCGGGACTGCTGCCGCGGAATATCCATTGCCCGACACGGCCTGGTTCGCCCTGTGCATCAGCCTGTGCATGCTGGGTTGTGCGCTGATGATCGCCGCCGACGCCCAGAAGTACTTCACCCTGAGGCTGCAGCGCGACCTGATCACCGATGGCGTGCACCGCCATGTGCGTCACCCCAATTACCTGGGCGAAATGGTCATCTACCTGTCGCTGGCCCTGATGGTCTGGCACTGGTTGCCGGTCGTCATCCTGGCCTATGTGTGGCTGGGCATCTTTCTGCCCAACATCCTGTGCAAGGAGGCCAGCCTGTCGCGGTACCCGGGCTGGGCGGCCTATACCCGCCGCAGTGCCTTGCTGATCCCCGGAGTGCTGTGACCGGCAAGGCCTGAGCCCTGCCGGCGGCGGGGTTCAGTCCGCGCGACGGGCCGGGTCTGCAGCCTGCCGCCGGGCGTACTGGGTCGGGGTTTCGCCGGTCCAGCGCTTGAAGGCCCGGTTGAAGGTGGGCATATCGGAATAGCCCAGCCGCTCGGCAACCTGGGCGGCGCTCAGCTTCTGGCGCAGGTAGTGTTTGGACAGGTCTTCGCGGATCGATGCCAGCAGCCCGCTGAAGGTCGTGCTGGCCTGGGCAATGCGGCGCTGCAGGGTGCGCGGGCTGACATACAGTGCCGCAGCGACCGAATCGACCGTGGGGACCTGGGCCGCAAGCTGGCGGGTCATCTCGGCAATGACGTCATCCAGCGGATGTTCCTGCTGGGTGCTGCGCAGCCGGGCGTCGAGCAGCATCTGCAGGTCCTTGCGCAGCTGCTCGTTGCGGGTCAGCACGGCGCGATGGGATTCCTCGCGACTGATCACATAGCGTGTCTGCGGAGCACCCCACTGCACCGTGACGCCAAATGCGGCATTCCAGCGCTCGGCATGTTGCGGGCGCGGGCGGGGCAGTTCGGCCCGGGTCAGACGCAGCGGGCTGGCCAGGTACTGCGATGCCAGCACCGGCCCGGCCAGGGCCAGAAACTCCAGCCGCTCGTTTTTCAGGGGTACGGGTGCGTGGTAGTGCACGCTGACCTGCAGGCCGTCAGCGATTTCTTCGGTGCGCAGTTCCATGACATTGCTGAACAGCCGGGAATAATGGTCGAGCTGGTTCATCAGGTCGCTGATGTCGCGGGTGGCGGTCAGGAAGACACCGATCTCCTGAAAGTCGACCAGGCGTACCCGCTGTGCGGAATCGATGCCAATGGAGGCGCCACGCGTGGCATGGCCCAGTTCCCAGAGTGCGGTCACGTTGTCCAGGGACATGGTGACCTGCGGGGCACCGATGCGGGTGATGTCGAAACCGATGTGCCGGGAAATATCGGTGGGGTGTTGCCCGTGCTCCACCAGGATGTCGATGAGGCTGCGATAAACGGATGCGACGACGCGAAAATCGCTAGGCACGGCCGGGTTGTCTCCTTTTAGGCTCGTCAGGGGAAACTATAACCGCGCCGAGGGTGATGGGCCGCAAGGTTTCCTAAGCCAGTACATTATCGATTAATTCCGACGATGGAGAGGTCACCTATCAGTTTTCAGCGGCAGTAAAACTCCCACTGGAACCATTTACCTTTTCCGGGGAGTGAGCGAAGGTCATGGGCAGCCTGCCGCTGAAGGTGGGGCGCACAGCAATATGGAACGACCCGCTCCGTGCTGCAAAGGAGCATCCATTCGCTATAGGCCACGCAGCTTCGTCAGCAGGTTTCGGGAGCAACTTTTGTTCGGTTCTCCGTTGCTGCAATCGATGCCTTCCGGGGCCCACCAGGCCGAGCGCAGGTTTCGCCGCAGCGGGTGGAGGTGGCAGTGCTCACGCCCGCAGCGGTAAGCGTATCCGTTTCAGAGTCCCGCGCGATAGTCCGGCTCAGAAACTTTCTTCGGCTGCCTGTCGGAGGGCATCGGTGCGAACGCCGGGGCCGGCCTGGGCGCGGCGTGGCGCGCCGATTTCGATCTGGGCGGTTTCCAGGGAACGCAGCACGGCGTTGACCACGGCAATGCCCACATCGGCGAGGTTCTTGCGTTCCAGCCAGACCGAAAACTGCACCTTGATACCGGATTCGTTCAGTTCGACGAAGGTGACCATCGGCTTGGGCTCGACCATGCACAGCGGGTTGGCCGCCGCGACACCGAGCAGAATGGTCTTCAGTTCGGCCAGGTCGGTGGCCAGGTCCACCACCAGCGGAATGTCGAGGCGACGGATCGGCCAGCGTGTCAGGTTGGTGATCGATGCCTTGATCAGCGTTTCGTTCGGAATCCGCACCATCAGGTTGTCCGGCGTGCGCAGCTTGATCGACAGCTGATCGACGGCGACCACTTCACCGGTGGTGGAGTCGATGCGGATCATGTCACCCACGGCAAAGGCGCGGTCGCCGAGCAGGAACACCCCGCTGATCAGGTTGGAGGCCGAGGTCTGGGCAGCAAAGCCAAGGGCGACCGTGGCGATACCCGCGGCGCCGAGGAAGACGCCCAGGTTGATCTCGAATTCGCGCAACACCATCAGCAGCGCCAGCAACCACAGACCCCCGGTCACGGCGCGGGACAGCAGCATGCTGTGTGCCGGGCCGAGCCGGCTGCTCACGTACTGCCTGAGCAGAAAGGCGACGACGCGCTGGATCAGGTACGCAGCGACAAAGACAGCGAGCACGACCAGAATGTGCCGGCCCCACAGTTCCAGGTTATCCATCACGAGCCTCCGTGTCCGAACAGCAGGGCGAAGGCGTCCGGAATGCGCCGGCCGCCAACGGCGATGCGTGGCGAGGCCACCCGGGTCCAGTCGGCAATCGGCCGTTCGCGGCTGTCGATCCGGACCATGACGGCGCCAGTGGATTCGGTGCACTCCATCAGGACGGCGTCGGTCCACAGGTAGCCGCGGTTGTCGGCATAGGCAGACAGGTTGGGTATGGGCAGCTTGATCTGGTCGATCTGCAAGGGCGTACTCGACTGGTTGCGCACCCGGACCGGGGTCATCACGCGGCTGATCCAGTGCCCGGCCTGGCTTTCATCGGTCTTCGCCCGGGTGCGGCTGGCATAGCAGATCTCCCCGGTGCGCGAGTCCGGGCCGAACCAGGTATCGGGCGGCCGCAGCATGGGCAGATCCAGGACCGGCGGCCCGCCGTCGAAGACGATCTGCAACCAGAGCGCGGTGCTGACGAACAGCGTGACCCGTTCCCCGGGCGGGATGCACAGCGCATCGGCGGTGCGCACCACGACCGGCCGGTCGGCCAGCGCCACCTGCAGGGTCATCGTTTCCGGGGCCCGGCGAAACGCGATCCGCAGTTCGCGTTGCAGTTCCAGTTCGGGCACCTCGTCCGAGGCCACGATGCACTGTGCGCTGAGCGGGTCCGTCCCCGTGGCCAGCCCGAGTTGCCATTCGGTGGGCCGGCGTTCGGCCATCAGGCTTAGGGGGCCGATTGCCCAGTAGGCGGGTTGGTGCAGGGGCAGGGTGTAATCGCCCCACCAGGTGTTTTGAGGTGCCATGTCAGGAAGCCATGCCGGTGGTGTGACGCCAGTCGGCGGGCAGGCACTTCTCGACCAGCAGCACCCAGCCGGGACCCAGTGCGAGACTCAGTGCGATGACCGCCATCGTGATCTGATAAGCCGCCTCACCGACAATGCCGGCATGGTAACCGACTGCGGCGAGTACAAAGCTGAATTCGCCAATGTGGGCCAGCAGCGCACCGGCGTACAGCGATTCCGGCCAGCTTTGCCCCAGGAAACGCAGGATGCCAGCGTTGATGAAGGTATTGGTCAGCAGCACCACCGCAACCAGGATGCCGACCTCCCACCAGTAGTTCTTCAGATAGTGGACGTCGATGAGCATGCCGATGGAGGCAAAGAAGATCGCCACGAACACCACCCGCAGGGAATCCAGGTGGCTGCGCACCCAGTCCACCGAGCGGGCCTGACCGACGATGATGCCGGCGACGAATGCGCCCAGCGCCGTGGACAGCTGAAACAGGCCGGTAACGAAGGCCAGACCAAAGCACAGCAGCAGGGCCAGAAAGACCTGCATTTCCGGGTTGTCGGCGATGCGTTGAATCCAAGGCAGTTCGATGCCGTCCTGGCGCAGGATCCAGATCAGCAGTGCCGCCATCAAGGTGCCACCGGTGAGCTGCAGGATGATGGTGGTTTCGTTGACGCCCGAGCCGCCGAGCAGGGCAAGCAGTATCAGCATCGGGATGACCAGAATGTCCTGTGCAATCAGGATCATCACCGTGTCGCGGGCAACGCGGGAATTCATTTCGCCGCGCCGTTTCAGGTGATCCACCACGATGGCGGTGCAACTCAGGCTGACCACCAGGCCGATCAGAATGGTCCGCGCCAGCGGCCAGTCGAAGGCCCACCCCAGCACGCCGACCAGTGCCATTGACAGCGCGATCTGCAACAGGGTGCCGATCAGTGCGACCCGCCAGCTCTGGCGAATCTGACGGGGGGAAACTTCCATGCCGATGAAAAACAGCAGCAGCACCACGCCAATGGCACCCAGCTGGCCGATCATGTCCTGGTCCTGGATCAGGCCGCTGCCGCCGGGGCCCAGGGCAAAGCCGGCGATGATGTACCCGGTGATCATGGGCTGGCGGATTGCACCCATGGC
This sequence comes from Oceanococcaceae bacterium, assembly GCA_041593295.1. Taxonomy (GTDB): domain Bacteria; phylum Pseudomonadota; class Gammaproteobacteria; order Nevskiales; family Oceanococcaceae; genus MS8. The sequence goes on from JBFHON010000145.1 coordinate 5,663, forward strand.
CAGACCGGCAACGATGACAGTCATGGCACCCAGCACGAAATAGATGATGAGTGGGTCCTGGTACATCGGCCGGCTCCTGTGGCAGTGCGCCGAGGCGCGGGTGCGTGCGACAGTTCAGAGTAGCGGAAATTGCGGTGGTCATCGTGCTGTGCGGGAGCGCCTGCAGCCGCGGGGCTGATGCGCTGCAGGCGACCGCCCCACCTCGGTGTGTGCAAGACTCACCCTGTCCTGTGGTATCTGGCGTCGGAGCGATGACATGGAAATGATCGGTGCGTTGATCGGTGGTCTGGGCCTGTTCCTGCTGGCGGTGGGCATGATCACCGACGGGCTGAAGGCCGCATCCGGCGACGCCCTGCGCGATCTGCTGGGCAACTGGACCCGCACCCCGCTGCGCGGCATCGGTGCGGGCGCGCTGATCACCGGGGTGGTGCAATCCTCCAGCGCGGTGACGGTGGCCACCATCGGTTTTGTCAACGCGAACCTGCTGACCATGCAGCAGGCCCTGGGCGTGGTCTATGGCGCCAACATCGGCACCACCATGACCGGCTGGCTGGTGGCAGCGGTCGGCTTCAAATTCAAGGTCGAAATCTTCGCGCTGCCGATGATCGGCGTGGGCATGTTCCTGCGGGTGCTGGGTGGTGGCAGCCGCAAGGGGGCGATCGGCACGGCGCTGGCCGGCTTCGGGCTGTTTTTCATCGGTATCGATATTCTGCGGGGGGGCTTCGAGGGGCTGGCCCAGGGCATCGATCTGGCGCGTTTTCAGGGCGACAGCCTTGCCGGGCTGTTGCTTTACGTCCTGGTCGGCATCTTCATGACCGTGGTTACCCAGTCATCGAGTGCGGCCATTGCCATCACGCTGACCGCGGCGACCGGCGGGCTGGTCCCCGTGCCGGCAGCCGCCGCGATGGTCATTGGTGCCAACCTGGGCACCACCTCCACGGCGGTATTTGCCGCGCTCGGTGCGACGCCGAATGCCAAGCGCGTCGCAGCGGCGCACATCATTTTCAACCTCGTCACCGGGGTGGTGGCGCTGTTGCTGCTGCCGTTACTGCTCTGGGTGGTGGGCAGTGCCGCCCGCCTGCTGGCGAACGAAGCGGCGCCCGCGGTCTTTCTGGCGCTGTTTCACACCGCTTTCAACATCATGGGGGTCATGCTGATGTGGCCCTTCACCGCGCGTTTCGGCGCGTTCCTGAAACGACGTTTTGTCAGCCAGGCCGAAGATCTGGGTCGCCCGCGTTACATCGATGCCACAACCGCCGGCAGCCCCGCGCTGGCGGTGGATGCCATGCGGCTGGAATTGCAGCGCATGCTGGAATTGTTGCGCCGACTGCAGCTGTCGGTGCTCGATGGCAGCGCCACACCGTCCGGGTCGCGGGGGTTGCAGCAGGCCATCGACAGCCTGGCCGCAGCCATCGAGGATGCGGTCCTGCATATCGAGCGCAGTCAACTGGGGGCGGACGATACCGCTGCACTGGCAGTGGTTCTGCGCAGTACGCGGCGCCTGCGCGATGCGGCCGAATCGGCAACGGCCGCATCGGTGCAGGCCATCGACGCCCCGCAGGCACGTGCGTTCCTGAACACCGCCACGCTGCTGCTTGGGGAGTGGCAGCCGGAACGGCACCCGTTCCCCGAGCTGCTTTCGCACCACTACCACCAGCTTGCCTTGGTCTACGAGCAGGCCCGCGCGGACATTCTTGTGGCGACGGCCGGGGGGCAGTTTGCGCCCGCC
>JBFHON010000146.1:0-7268 GCA_041593295.1 Oceanococcaceae bacterium
ATCGACGCGGCCTTGTCGGCAGCGGTCAGGGCCGGGCGCTTGCCCGTCTTGTATTCCGGGTCACTCAATGGACGGGCCGCTCCACCTGACACCAGCCAGGCCGTGCGGGGCGGCGGCACTTCGGCCACGCTGGCCAGCAGGGCGGCCCAGTCGGGCTGAGCGCGGGCGCGCCCGGCCCACAGCGCACCCAGCTGCGGACGCAGGCCGTGCGTGATCAATGCGGCCAGCGCCGACAGGGCGCCATCCAGACCGCCGGCACCACCGTCCAGCGACAGGCACTCGGCGTCATCCCCCAGGGTGCGGCGCACCATGCCGGCGAGCAGGTTGCGCGAACCCACCTCAACGAAATGACGAATGCCGTCGGCATGCATCTGCTGCAGCTGGGCAACGAACTCCACCGGGCCGAGCAAGTGGGCATCCAGCTGCGCTGCCAGGGCTTCCGGGTCTTCGGGATAGGGCGCTCCGTTGGCATTGGCGTACACCGGTACCCGCGGCACCTGCCACTCCACCCCGGCGATGGCCCGAGACAGCGGCTTTTGCGCCGGCTTCATCAGCGGGCTGTGGAAGGCCCCGGCAACCGGCAGGGGCTGCGCCCGCAGCTGCTGCGCTTCGGCCTGCTGCAGTACGGCGGCGATCCCTTCCTCGGTCCCCGTCACCACCACCTGTTCCGGGCTGTTGTGATTGGCCAGAAACACGTCGTCGATCCCGGCGATCAAGGCTTCCACAACACTGCGCTCGGCAAGCACCGCCGCCATCGCACCCGGTGCGGTGGTGGCTGCTGCGGCCATCGCCAGACCGCGCTGCGCCGACAAGTGCAGCAGCGCGCCGGCACTCATCGCACCGGCCGCATGCAAGGCGACAAATTCACCGTAGCTGTGGCCGGCACAGGCCGCGGGGTGAATGCCCAGCTCGCCCAGCCAGTCGTGGAAACCCAGCGCCAGGGCACCCAGTGCCGGCTGCGCCATGCGGGTATCGGTCAGTCGCGCCTGTTGCGCCGCCTGGGTCGGCTCGTCAAAGGCGCCCACCGGCCACAGCACCTCGGACAGACGGGCGCCGAGCACCTCTTCGAGCTGCGCATCGGCGCGCTCCATCGCTGCACGCAGCGGCGACAGGTACAGGGCCGCTTCGCAGCCGCGGCCCACGGCTTGCGCACCCTGCCCCGGGAACAGGAACGCCACTCGGGGAGCCATCTCTGGCCGGCTGGCCGCATATGCGATACCCGCCGGCAGGTCGACCCCGCCCTGGACATGGCGGGCGACAGCCTGCAGCCGCGCCTGCAATTCCGTGATCGAACGGGCAGTAAAACTGGCCACGGCGCGGTGTCGCGGTTCCGCGATGGCCGCCAGGCTGGCTGCAATGTCCGCCAGCCGGGCCGGCGTGCGCTCACTCAGTGCGGCCGCCAGCTGCCCGGCCCTGTGGCCCAGGGCGGCCGCATCGGGCGCACTGAGCACACACAGTTCACAAGGCCAGTCACGCGCGCCGGGAACCGCCAGCGGGTCCGGGTATTCCTGCAAGGTGGCGTGAAAATTGGTGCCGCCAAAACCAAACGCGGAGACCGCCGCCCGCCGGGGTGCATCGCGGCGCGCCAGCCAGGGGCGCGACTTACGCAGCAAATAGGCCGGGTTGTCTTCACCCTGCAGGGGCTCGATCGGGTTGTCGACGCCGTAGTGCCCGGGCAGCACCTGGTGATGCAGCGCCAGCGTGGACTTGATCAGCCCCACCACACCCGCAGCACACTTGGTATGTCCGACCAGCGTCTTGGCCGAACCCACGGCGGTGCGGGCTGGCGTTGCACCGTGCTCACGCAGGGAGCTGACGATGGTTTCGGCCTCGGCACGGTCGCCGACGGCGGTTCCGGTTCCGTGGGCTTCGACATAGCCCAGCGTTTCCGGGCCGTAACCCGCCTGCCGGTACACCCGGCGCAGGGCCCGTTTCTGCCCGGCGGGAAGCGGTGCGGTCATTCCCAGGGCCTTGCCGTCGGAAGAACCGGCAGCACCCTTGATCACGGCATATATGCGATCACCATCCCGTTCGGCATCGGTCAGTCGCTTCATCACCACCGTGGCCACGCCTTCACTGATCACGATGCCGTCCGCACTCTGATCGAAGGTGCGGGGCTGACCGGTCGGCGACAGGGCCTGGGTCTTGGCGAAACACAGAAAGCCGTAGGGACCCTGCACGTTGTCGACGCCGCCTGCGATGGCGACATTGGATCGGCCGGAGGTCAGTTCATTGACGGCCAGCGTGATGGCGGCCAGCGATGAGCCACAGGCGGCATCAACGACGAAATTCAGGCCGCCGAAGTTGAGCCGGTTGGCAATGCGTCCGGCGGCCACGTTCAGCAGCACCCCGGCGAAGGATTCGTTGGTCCACTCCGGCAGCCGTTCCCAGACCCCGTCATCCGGCGCTTCGACAAAGCGGGGGATCTCGGCGCGCACCCCATACTGCAAACCCAGTTCACCCACGCCGCCGCCGGCCCCCAGGATGATCGAGGTGTGTTCGCGGTCGAAATCGTCGGCGAAGCCCGCATCCTTCAGCGCCCGCGCGGTGCTTTCCAGCGACAGCAGCTGCATCGGGTCGATGGAACGCATCGAGTTCGGTGCGATGCCATAGGCCGTCGGGTCGAAATGGACATCGTCAAGAAAACCGCCCCAGCGCGAATAGATCTTGTCGCGGGCGCTTTTGTCGGCATCAAAGTACAGCGCGGTGTCCCAGCGCTCGCGGGGTACTTCGGTGATGGTCGTTTCGAGGTTGACCAGTTTCTGCCACAGGGTGTCCGGCGACTGTGCCTGCGGCAGGATCACGTTGATGCCGACAATGGCCACGTCCGCCGGGGGTTGTTCGCGCGTGGTTGACGGGGTTTTGCCAGCCGCATGTTCGGCAAGCCGGGCAACCGCTCCGTCAGATACCGCCTGATGCAGTTCGGCCACCGTCGTAGGCGCTTCGTGCAGCGTGGCGACCTGCCCGATCATGTACATGCCTTCGGCCCGCTGCGCGACGGCATCACGGCTGACCAGTTCCCCCTCGGGGTCGCGCTCCAGGCCCTTGGATGCGAGCCGGAGTCGGCCCAGATTGAGATCTTCCAGCGCATCCCGCAGCGCTTCCGGCGACAGGCCTTCGCGTGACAGGCGCTGACGTTCACGCAGGAATTCCGTCGCAAAGGGCGTATCGGCACACCGCGTCGCATGCCCCGGACCGGTCACCAGGTTGCGCGTACGCCGGCAGGCCAGCGCCTGCTCCCGGAACTCCGGCAGGATCGCCCCGGACTCGACGATTTCGCGGGTAAACAGATAGGCCGTGCCCATCAGTCCGCCGACCTTGACGCCGCGTTCGACCAGCGGCGCCGCCAGGGTTGCGATCATCGCTCCGGAGGTCGCATCCGAAAGGCCACCGGCGAACAGCACTTCGACTTCGGCAGCTGTACCCGCATCGGTTTCCGTGGCCAGAATGGCAACCATCTGCTCCCACAGGGCAAAACTGCTCAGCGGACCGATGTGCCCGCCGCACTCACGGCCCTCGAAAATGAAGCGCCGCGCCCCCTGTTCCAGGTACAGGCGCAGCAATGCTGGTGAAGGCACGTGCAGCCAGGCGGCAACACCCTGTGCCTCGAACTCGGCGGCCTGATCGGGCCGGCCACCGGCGATCAGTGCGAACTGCGGATCGAACTCGCGGACGACGGCCAGCTGTTCCTTGCGCAGCGCCTCGGGAATAAAGCCCAGCAGACCGACGCCCCAGGGCTGGTCCCCCAGCAACCGGGTCGTCTCCGCGAGCATGTCCCGCACCTGCGGGCCACGCAACAAGGCCAGCGCCAGAAACGGGAGGCCGCCGCCTGCGGCGACCGCCGCCGCAAAAGCCGGTGAATCGGAGACCCGGGTCATCGGCCCCTGCACCAGCGGATAGCGGGTGCCCAGTGCCTGGGCCAGCGCCGAACCCGCTGCCAGCGCCTGCTGGGCAGCCGCATTGGCGAGGTCGCGTTGGACACGCCGGCGCACACTGGCCAGCAATCGGCTGATGCGCCCGTAGGTTTCCGCCAGGCTTGCCGCCATGCCGATGCCCTGACCGACCGGCCAGAGGTCGCCATCCTCCCAGCCCAGCCGGGCCCGCATGTAGCCAGGGAGTTGCGACTCGGCGATGTCGCCGCGGTCCACGGCGTTTCCGGCCTCGTCAATCCGTGCAGCGGCGGGGCTTTTCGGCGGCGCGTAGACCCGCCAGGGCTGGTCCAGGCCTTCGCCGACCAGCCGGGTTTCGCTGCCATTCAGGCGCGCCAGGGTGCGGGCCATCGTCGCGGGGGCACGCAGCTCCGGGAACAGCAGCAGGCCATCATCCACGATGGCACCATCCGCCCCCCCTGCCGCGCAGGCGGCCGCAGCCGCCGGACCAATACCGCCGCGCACCCACAGCGGCATCAGGGTTTGCGGGCGCACTTTCTGCAGCAGCATGAAGCTGGTGGCCTCGGCACCCTCACCACCGGCCTCATGCCCACTGAGTACATAGCCTTCGAACGGCGGGCCGGGCAGGCTGTCAGCCCGGCTGATGTGTGCCATCCAGCGCACCCCTTCCGCCGGTTGCACGGCCTCGGCTGCCGGAACTACCGCAATCACGTTGACCTGATGCTCCAGCGCCCAGCGCCGCACCGCCACCAGCAGGGGGTCGGCCGCATCATTGACCGCGAGGGCCAGCCCCCCCTTGGGTGGGTGAGCTGCTCGCAGCTGCGCCAGAACCTGCGCGACGGGCAACGCACCATAACGACCATCCAGCACGGCGCATTCATCCCGGCTGGCCAGGTCCAGCCAGGTCGCGATGGACCCGGGCAGCGGGGCCAGCCAGGCTGCGATTTGAAAATCCTTTTTCATCCGATCATCAGTCCTGTTGATCCGTGATTTGCAGCAGACTCAGCGCGGGCGGCGACCCTCGAGAAAGGGAATCTGCATCACTTTTTCGTGCACGATGGGGCCGTGGCCGAAATAGCCACCCTCCCCGAAACACTCACCGTGATCTGCGGTCACGATGAAGTGCGTGTCAGGCGGTGCCTTGGCAATCAGTTCCGCCAGAATCTGGTCGACCTGCTCCACACAACGCACCTGCTGTGCATGGAGTTCGTTCATTTGCGACTGATCGAAGAACACGTCCTTCGCCGACGCACCCAGGCTGTCGTCCATGTGCTTGAAGACGCCGTGAACGCCCGATATGTGGGGCAGCGTGCTGCCGTCCAGCATGTAGGGGTAATGGGTTTCGCCCAGGTTCAGGAAGTAGAAGCTGGGCTCGTCGTCATCGAACTCAATGTCGCGAACCATGCCCGCGAAATCATTGTGGTCCGACATCAGCTTGTAGGAATCGAAGTGCCGGTTCAGGTGCGAGGACGGGTTCAGCACCGGCATCGACACCTTGGCATGGGTCACAAATCCCTCGTCCTGCAGCACCTTCGGCAGCGACAGGTCGGGGACGAAATTCTTGAAACTCAGCCCTTCAATACCCAGCCGGTCGACCCACAGACCAAACTCGTTCTTGTAAACCTCGCTGGCAAAGACCCCCGCCGGACTGACATGCGGAACCATCCCCATCAGATAGGTGTAGTGCGATGGCGAGGTCCACGACGCATAGCTGTAACGCGCCTCGCCCATGCCGATCGCATCCATGTTCGGGGTTTTCGCTCGCTGGTAGCTATCGAAACGACAGCTGTCCATCACGATGAAAACCAGATTCTTTGGCTGCCCCAATTTCAACGCCCCCCGGGATTTCCGGTCGTGTTTCTGACTGCGGCCACTATCGCAACTCGAGCCGGGGATTACTGTCAGCAGAAAACAGCACTTCCGTAGGGCTTTTCGGACGTCTGTAAGCCCCTTCCTACAGGGGTTTGCGCGCCATTTCTGTTTGTGTATCAATGGCTTCCCGCCGTGTGATTTCGCCACTGAAAACGCACGGCTCGACGCGGCCCTGAGGCCGGAAAGACCGACCGAACACCTGCCGCCAGAGCAGCGGCTTGCCCTTCAGGACCGCGACCGATCGAACGCCTGTCGCGCATGACAGACAGCTTTTGACCTACCACTGAGAGAGTGCCCATGAAAAACCTGCCCGCGCTGCTTGCGCTGCCTGTCATCGCTGTCGCGCTGACCGCCTGCAATGAAAACGACAAGACCTACATACCGGTCGAAACCGTCCCTACGGCAACCCCGGCCCCGGCGACGACCCCGACCATGGCACCGACAACAGCACCCACGCCCACCGGCAGCGCGACAACGCCCAGCCCAACACCCACCGCAGGCCCCGGCACGGGACCGACCCTGGTACCCACGACGAGCCCGGCGCCGACGGCCACACCTCTCCCCACCGCCAGCCCAACGCCTGAGCCGACACCGACTCCGGGGCTGGCCGGGCGCGTGGACAGCGGGGTGCCGGAAGGCGCTTCCGTGGTGGTGGAACTCGGCGACAGTTGCCTCTCCTGTGACGTGGTAAACAAGGACAGCGTCCTGATTGCCGACTGGGAACAGTTCGCGACCGCACAGCTGCAAGTCGGCCTGCTGGCCGCCGGGGGGTTTGGTGAAATCACGGTCACGGTCAATCTGGCGCAACCCATCGACCCGGCGCTGGAGATCACTAGCCCCGCCGGCAACGCCGTGCTCCCGGACCTTGCCGGCTTCGTGGTGTCCTTCGTCGACTCCCCCTTCATCACCCTCAGCGTGTTGCCGACCATCGAGATTGCGGTACTCAACGGCGGCACCGTGGTAGGTGATGTACGCAACTACGGTTTCGGGCTGTTCGACCTGATTGGCATCGGCACCCTGTTCGGCGAAACCAACAACGCACGGGTTTACCTGGGCACCGAAGCCACCGCACCCTACGACGCCATCCGGCTCACGCTGACGGCCTCCGTTGCGGACCTCCTGCTCGGCATCAACCTGCACCAGGTCGCAGTTGCCGGGGTCACCGGCAGCATCTCCGGGGATGTGGGCTCCCCCATTCCCAGCCCCTGAGTCAGTTGCGACCCGGCCTGGCCCGCCCGACGGTACCGGCAGGGCCACCGGCGGACACGAAAAAGCGGCCCGCAAAGGCCGCTTTTTTTATGAGCTCAGCCCGGACGCGGCCGCTACAGCGAGTAGCTGCGAAAGAACTCCCAGATCTGCTCGTTCGCATCCAGCGAGGTCACCCCCTCCCCACCACAGATGCCCGCGACCGGATTCTGTCCGGTTCCCGGCCAGACATGGCCGCCGTCTTCGATGGTGCATAGCTGCACCTGCGCCGCACCCTGACACCCGCTATAGGCCTCGCAT
>JBFHON010000147.1:0-7264 GCA_041593295.1 Oceanococcaceae bacterium
AACCCGGCTTCGGCCTCGCTGACCTGTTCACGCACCCGCCGCAATGCCCGTTGTTCGGTGGCCTGCTTGTGCAGGAGGCGCTCCAGTGCCGACTCTTCGGTCTTGCGTGCCCCCACGCTGCGGGCATGTTCCTGGGCCAGCCGTTCCAGTTCCTGGCGCAGCTGATCCTGCTGGGCGCGGGTGCTGGCTTGGCTGTCAGCCAGCGCATTTCCGGCGCACAGGCACAGCAGCAAGCCCATGACAACGAGGCTGCGCGTGCGGGAACTGCGCTGCGGGGCTGCGTCTTGCGATAATGGGAGGCTGAGCCTGTTGAAGTGCAAAATGAATCTGTCCGAATTTCTTGCCAGTCAAACCATGATGTTGGCGATCGCGGTCGCGCTGTTTGTCGCCCTCATTGTGAACGAATGGGTTCTGGCCAAGCGCAGTGGTCCCAAGTTGGGGCCGAATGCGGCCGTCCGCATGATCAATGACGGCGATGTGCGCGTGCTGGATATCCGCAGCGCTGCGGACTACAAGCGCGGTCATATCCTGAATGCAGAAAACGTTCCCCCCAACCGGCACGCGGAGGTTCAGGAGCAATTGCTGAAGAACCCGACCCAGCCGGCCATCATCGTGTGTGCCATGGGCTCCACGGCGGGAAGTTTTGCGCGCAAGCTGCGGGCAGGCGGTCATCAGGCCGCATACCCGCTGGCAGGCGGGCTGAATGCCTGGGAGGGTGCCGGCATGCCGCTGACCACCCGTACTCCATCACCTAAATCGAAGAAGCGTTCCACATGAGCGAAAACCAACCTGCAAATTCTGGCGCTGCCCAACCGCAAGCTGCCGGGCCCAAAGTCCAGCTGCAGAAGATCTACCTGAAAGATGCCTCGGTGGAAGTGCCGGGCGCACCGGCAATTTTCACCAAGGCCTTCCAGCCCAAGGTGGATGTGCAGCTGAATACCGACGTCACCGGGCTGGGCAACAATGTGCACCAGGTCGTTCTTTCCGTCACCGTGACCGCCCGTCAGGACGAGCAGGTGGCGTACCTGGTCGAAGTGCAGATGGCGGGGCTGATTTCCATCACCGACGCCAAGGACGGCATCGAGACGCAGGCCATCCTCGGGGCCTGGGCGCCGAACACGATTTTCCCCTTCCTGCGCGAAGCCGTGAACGACTTCGTGCAGAAGGCCGGGTTCCCGCCGTTCCTGATGCAGCCGGTCAATTTCGATGCGGCCCTGCGTGAGCATCTGGCTCAGCAGAAGCAGGCTGCGGAATCCGGTACGCCCGCCACGCACTAAGCGACCCTTGTGGCTACGGGCATGATCAGCGTATTTGGTGCCGGCTCCTACGGGACGGCCCTGGCGATTCAGCTGGCGCGAAATGGGCACCCGGTGTGTCTCTGGGGCCGGGACGATGACGCGCTGCGCTGCTACGAAGAGGACCGTTGCAACCTGCGCTACCTGCCGGATTGCCCGTTTCCCGATCGCTTGCGGGTCTGCCCGTCGTTGCAGGAGGCGGCCCGGGCCGAGCGCTGGCTGCTGGCTGTGCCCAGTCACGCGCTGGATCGCATGCTGCGGCTGCTGGCGCCGTTGTGGCGGCCGGGTGTGGAGATCATTTCGGCGGCCAAGGGCTTTGCCCCGGAAGGGGCCTTGATGCCCCATGAGCTGGTCAGCCATTTCCTGCCCGAAGCCAGCTTTGTTGCCCTGAGTGGCCCGACCTTTGCCCGCGAGGTGGGCCAGGGTATGCCTTCGGCGCTGACGGTGGCATCAGCCAATGCGGAGCTGGCAACGGCGGTCGCCGAACTGTTTCACGGCACCGGAATGCGCGCCTACACCAGCGACGACGTGGTCGGCGTCGCGGTCGGTGGCGGCGTCAAGAACGTGATCGCCATCGCGGTCGGTGCGGCGGACGGCCTCGGGCTGGGCGCGAATACCCGCGTGCTGCTGATCACCCGGGGCCTGACCGAAATGTCCCGGCTGGTGGAGGCGCTGGGGGGGCGTAGCGAAACCATGATGGGTCTGGCCGGTATCGGCGACCTGGTGTTGACCTGCACCGATGACCAGTCCCGCAACCGCCGGTTTGGCAAGGCCATCGGGCGTGGTGATGACCTGAAGGCGGCGGAGGCAGCGATCGGGCAGGTGGTCGAGGGTTACCGCAACGCCGTCGAAGTGCACACGCTGGCGCAGAAGCATGGTGTCGAAATGCCGATCTCCACGGAGGTCTTCAACGTGCTGCACCAGGGGGTGCCGGTACGCGAGGCCTTCTGGCGTCTGGTCTCGCGGCCGCAGCGCGCCGAATAGACAGCGACCGAACTATTTGGGTGGCAGGCTCTGCACAAAGCGCAGGCTGAGCAGAACCCAGTCCCGCAGCTGCGCATCCTCGGTCAGCCCGGCTGCTTCGACGATGACAAAGCCCGTCATCTTGCGGCCGGTGAAATCCATGGCTCGTACATGGGGGCGGGCGAGGGCTTCGGCGTAGAGCGCCGGGCCTACCCGCAGCATCAGTTCACCGTCGGACATCACCCCGCAGGACATGTGACCGTCGACCATGAAGGCCAGCCCGCCGAACATTTTTTTCTCATGGACAAACGGGACATCGGCGTAGATGTCACGCAAGCGTTCGGCCAGTCCTTCGTCATAGGCCATTCAGGGCTCCGGTGCGGTCAGTCCGCCTGGTCAGCTCTCCGCCGCAGTGGGGGCAGAGCTGCTGCAGCACATCGCGAACACAGCCGCTGCAGAAGGTGCACTCGAAGCTGCAGATCCAGGCTTGCGTTGATTCCGGGGGCAGGCTGGTGGCGCAGGCGATAGCGTCCGTCCGGTTTCACATCCGGAAGTCTTCACCCAGATAGACGCGGCGTACCTCGGCGTTTTCGAGGATTTCCTGCGGCCGCCCGTCGGCGATGACCTTGCCTTCGCTGAGGATGTAGGCCCGCGAGCAGATGCCGAGGGTTTCCCGCACATTGTGGTCCGTGATCAGGACGCCGATGCCGCGGCCTTGCAGGTGGGCAACGATGTGCTGGATATCGCCCACGGCGATCGGGTCCACGCCGGCAAAGGGCTCGTCGAGCAGGATGTATCGCGGCCGGGCGGCAAGGGCGCGGGCGATTTCGGCACGCCGGCGCTCGCCGCCCGACAGCGCCATGCCGACCGAATCCCGGATGTGGGTGATGTTCAGTTCTTCGAGCAGCTGCTCCAGCTCTTCCTGGCGTTGCGCCCGGTTCAGGTCCTTGCGCAGCTGCAGGATGCCCATGATGTTGTCGCGCACCGACAGCTTGCGGAAGATCGACGCCTCCTGCGGCAGGTAGCCGATGCCCAGGCGCGCCCGTGCGTACAGCGGGAGCTGGGTCAGGTCGTTGTCATCCAGGCAGATCGTGCCGCTATCGGTCGCGACCAGACCCACGATCATGTAGAAAGACGTGGTCTTGCCCGCGCCGTTGGGCCCGAGCAGGCCGACGGTTTCACCGGCTTCCACGCGCAGGCTGACGTCCCGCACGACGGTACGTCCCTTGTACGATTTCTGCAGGCCGTTCGCCGCCAGTGTCATGGTTTGGTGGTGCCCTCTGGCGGCGTGATGGTGATGCGCACGCGCTCGCTGGCATCACCGCTGGCCTGAATGCGGGCCAGCGGAATTTCGTAGCGGACCGATTCGCCGCTCAGTTCGTCGGTGCCCCGCGCAATCCTGGCGTCGCCTTTCAATTCGAGCACTTCGACGCCGGTGGTATAGATCATCGAGCGGGCCGTGGCGATCACCGGGGTGTCGGGGCTGCGGGGGTCGTTGTAGACCGCGCGTGCCGGGCTGCCCGAGAGGGTGGCCATGATGCGTTCATCGTTGTCGAAACGGGCAACCCGCAATTCGTTGCCGCTCATGACCAGCGGCCCCCGCTCCAGCCGGACATTGCCGCGGTAGATCGAGACGCTGTTTTCCTGCGACAACTCGGCCGTGTCCGCTTCTACCGAAATGGCCAGACCGGGGTCCATGAAGGCCGGGCGTTCCTGCGCCAGGGCAGGCAGCGTCAATCCGGAGCCGGCCAGCAGTACCAGCCCGCATGCGCGGCGGCGGATGTCAGGGCTTGTGGGCAACACGCACCTCTCCGATCAATTCGACATTCTGGTTGTCCAGGCTCGCGCGCATGCGGTTCGCGGTCGCGGTGGTGTTCGGAGATTCCATGCGGATGGGACTGAGTGAAGTCAGTGAGCGTTCGGTGATGTTCACCGCCAGCGCCTCGGTATGCAAACGCGCCGGAACGGTGTCCTGAACCACCGTTTGTACCACGACGTTCCCGTCGAGGATCAATTCGTTCAGCCCCTGCAGGGCTTCGCCGCGTTCGGCGCTGAGCTGCCAGGGGCCTGGCATGCGGGTGATCATGACCGATTCCAGTTGGGCGGAGTTGTCGGGAAAGTGATCCAGCACCGCGGCCGTGAGGCTGTGAACCATCTGTCCGGTGGCATCGTAGCGACGGATTTCAGCGTCGTAGAGGAAGTAATCCGCCTCCTGGGTTTCCGCAACGGTGGCGGCCGCAGCCTGCTGGGGGGCGCTCTGCCACTGGGTGGTGACACCCAGCACGATGGCGCCGATGGCCAGCGCCGGCAGTGCGAGCAGCAATAGCTGGCGGTCGGGCCACCTCACGGGTGCTGTTCCAGCAGCCATTCGGCCGCTTCACGCACGGCCCCCTGGCCGCCTTTGCTGGGGGTGACGAAATCGGCACGCAGTTGCACGCTGGGCATCGCATCAGCCGGGCACAGGCCGATGGCAACCTTTTCCATCAGCAGCAGGTCGGGCTCGTCATCGCCCATTACCGCGACTTCCTCGGTGCTCAGTCCGCGTTGCTGCAGCACTTTGTCCAGAATGGGCCACTTGTCATCGTGGCCCCAGTGGCGTTCGACGATGCCCAGCCGGGCATAGCGTTCGTCCAGCCCGCCGGCCGGGCGCCCGCTGATGATCAGCGGCACGATGCCGGCGCGGATCAGCTTCTTGATGCCAAGGCCGTCGCGGACATGCGAGCTGCGCCATTCCTCGCCATTGGGGCCGAGGTACAGCTTGCCGTCGGTCAGGACGCCGTCGACATCCAGGATCAGCAGCCGAATCCGGCTGGCGGCACTGCTCATGCGACGCCTGCGGTCAGCAGGTCATGCATGTTGAGGGCGCCGTCCAGGTGCACGCCATCTGCAGAGACCAGCACCGCATTGATCTTGCGGTCCTGCATCAGGGTCAGCGCTTCCGCTGCGAGTGCGCCGGGCGCGATGGTCTGCGGGTGGGCGGACATGACATCAGCCACGCCGGTGGTGTGCACATCGACGCCGCGCTCGAAGCTGCGTCGCAGGTCGCCATCGGTGTAGATGCCGGCAATCCGGTTGTCGCCATCGGTGATGGCGGTCATGCCCATGCCCTTGCTGGTGATTTCCAGCAGCGCAGCGGACAGCGAGGCCGACGCATCGACCCGGGGCAGGGCGCTGCCCGTGCGCATGATGTCGCCGACATGGACCAGCAGACGCCGTCCCAGGCTGCCGCCGGGGTGGGAGCGGGCAAAGTCGTCGGCGGTAAAGCCGCGGGCATCGAGCAGGGCCACGGCCAGCGCATCGCCCATGGCCAGCGTCGCGGTGGAGCTGGCGGTGGGGGCCAGGTTCAGTGGGCAGGCTTCCTTGCTGACGCTGACATCCAGATGCACATCCGCTGCCTGCGCCAGGGTCGATTGCGGGCGCCCGGTCATGGCGACCAGCGGAACTCCGAGGCGCTTGATGATCGGCAGCAGGGTGGAGAGTTCGGCGGTTTCGCCCGAATAGGACAGCGCCAGCAGGACATCCTGCTTGGTGATCATGCCCAGGTCGCCGTGGCTGGCTTCGCCGGGGTGGACAAAGAAGGCCGGGCTGCCGGTGCTGGCCAGCGTGGCGGCGATCTTGCTGCCGATGTGACCGGACTTGCCCATGCCGGAGACCACGATGCGCCCCTGGCAACCGAGCAGGATGCGACTGGCGGCGATGAAGGCTCCGTCCAGCCGTGCATGCAGATCAAGCAGGGCCTGGGCTTCGGTTTCCAGAACCGCGCGGCCCATGGTCAACAAGGTGGAATCACTCATGGTGTCAGTCAAGAAGATCAGAACGCCAGTATAGAAAGGTAGGCCCCGAAGCTGCCCAGCAGCAGGAAGCCACCGGCGCGCCCGATGCCGCCGCGCAGCTTCGCCATCAGGTACAGCAGGGCGGTCAGGCCCAGCATGATGGGCAGGTCGCGGTGCAGGATTTCCGGTACCAGCGGGACATGTTGCATCGCTCCCGGCACGCCGAAGACGATCAGGCTGTTGAAGAGGTTGGAGCCGAGGATGTTGCCGAGCGCCATTTCCACCTCGCCACGCAAGGTGCTGGACAGGGAGGCGGCCAGTTCGGGGAGGCTGGTCCCCAGCGCGACCACGGTGAGGCCGATGACCAGTTCGCTGACGCCCATGCTGCGCGCGATGCCGCTGGCTCCGGTCACGAAGAAATCGGCGGACAGCGGCAGGCCGATCAGCCCGAATATCAGCCAGCCCAGGGCCGTGCGCTGGCTCATGGCGGGCTCGTTGTGGGCCGCAATTTCTTCCAGCAGGGGGTCGTCCGGGTCGCTATGGCTGCCACGCCAGACCAGCCAGATCATGACCAGTACGAACAGGCCGAGCAGCACGAAGCCTTCCCAGCGCTCGAACTGGTTGTCGAGGCAGATCAGCAGGAGGACACCGCCGACAGCGAGCACGGCCGGAAACTCGCTGCGCAGGGCGTTGGAGGTGACGGGTAGCGCGCGGCACAGGGCGCAGATGCCCAGTACCAGGGCGATGTTCGTGATGTTGGAGCCGAGGGCATTGCCCAGGGCAATGTCCGGCGCGCCACGCAGGCTGGCGCTGATGGAGACGGCAATTTCCGGCGCCGAGGTGCCGACCCCGAGCACGAACACCCCGATCAGCATGGGCGAGACCCCCCAGTGCCGCACCAGACTGGCCGCCGCCCCGATAAAACGGTCGGCAGACCAGGTGAGCAGGACGAGTCCGGCGATCAGATAGGCAACGTTGATCAGCATGCTGCTGGGGAGGGGCTGGAGGCGAGGTGAACGCTATACTTTGCCATTTTTGCAGTGCACCAGCGCGGGCGCTGGGGGCGACGGATTTCATGACGGCAGCACTTCGCATCTCGGAAGTCAGGAAGACCTATGGCGCTTTGCAGGCGCTGAAAGGCGTCAGCCTGGAAATCGAGCAGGGCGACTTCTTCGGTCTGCTGGGCCCGAACGGCGCCGGCAAATCCACCCTGATCGGCATTGTGGCCGGGCT
>JBFHON010000148.1:0-7251 GCA_041593295.1 Oceanococcaceae bacterium
GCGACCGCACGCTTCCCGACAATACGGCGGTGTACCTCACTTCCCGCAGCGCCCACGTCGCTGACAGCCTGCTGCTGCTCGGGCGCATCCGGGCCAACCAGCCCTCGTCCCCGGTCAGTTTCATCAACACCTCCGGCAACATGGCGGGGTACTACATTGCTGCCGACCTGGGGCTGAGCGGAAGCAACCAGTCCGTCCACGCGACCGACCTGGCCTGGTCACAAATCCTGGAATTGGCCGTCGCCGCCGCCGACCCGCAGCAGTACCTGCTGATCGGCTGCGCCGAGGAATGCGTGTGGCCGCTGGAACAGCACCGCAGCCGCCACGAACTGGCGGCAGATTGCGCCATCGACGAGCAGAGCACCTTTGTGCTGCTGGGGCCGGTGGGCGCGCCCGGGCCGCGGCGCCTGCAGTCGGTGGCTTTCACGCCGACGCCTGCGGACCCACCCCCTCCCCCCGACCCTGCCCGCAATGGCGGACTCGAAGCCCCTCCGCGCTTTGTGGCCTGGCTAGAGCAACCTCAGCGGCCGCATCAGTTCATCGAGTCTCCGGACTCGGGCTGCGGCGACAGCGCACCATCGCTGCGCGGCGTGATCACTGTCGTCGACTGATCCGGCGCCGTATCCGCCTCAGGTGGAACAGCGTCAGGACCCGCTGAGTCCGAGCCCCGGCTGTCGATGGCGCGCAACACCTCCGGGCTGGCCAGACAGGCATTCAGCGCCGCGGGCTCCGGTGGCTGGAGCGGCTCCGGCACCCCGGCAGCCTGGATGCCACCCGCGATGTGCCCCGGGATCACGCCGAGCAGGCCAACCGGGTTGTTGGGCAGCAGGTTGCCGCCAATGTAGGTGGAGTAGGCCGGATAGAGCGTGCGGTATTCCTCCTTGAGCTGCGCAGCAACGGCTTCTGCCAGCGAATAGCCCAGCGCGTCATTGGTCGCCTTGGCCTCGTAGTACAGGGCCGCAAAAGGCAGTGCATACAGCGCTGCATGCAGCCCCTTGTATTTGCGGCTGGCGAAATCCTTGGCGTGACCGGCCTCGTGCAGGGCCACGGACGCATCATCCGAATACAGATAAATGGTGTTGGTATAGGGGTTGTAGGCGTCGCCGCCGAAAAAGCGCCCGGGAAGAATCGTGTACAGGGACACGCTGAGAAGCCCCAGCGTATAGCGCCATCCGGCCCCGACAGTGCGATTGCGGAACAATCGCAGCCACTGGTTCCCCGGAGCGTAGCGGTTGACCAGCACCTGCACGTGACCGAGGTCGTTGCAGGCCAGGTAGCGCTGCATGACTTCGACGGTTTCCGGCGAGATCTCGTGGCTGTCGATGTCCTTGTTCCAGAGCAGCAGCTTGGCCAGCAAACTGTTCGGCCAGTACCAGTCCGCCGCATCCAGCACGCGGTGTGGCGCCCCCTGATACACCTGCTGTGCCATGGGCGGATAACGATCTGCCGCGTTGTGCTGCGTTTCCACGCCATAACGGTACGGCGAGCTTGCACAGCCGGCCAGAACCAGGCTCAGCAGCAGAACGAGCAGGCGGGCGCGCATTCAGATCGCCTTCAGCAACCCGCGCCAGACCTGTGCTTCGGCCTCACCGACGGCCCGTAGCTTCTGCGCCGCCTCGGTCACATCCGGCTCGGTTTTGGCCCGGACCTGCAGCGAGCAGGCCAGTGCAAACTGGCGCCACTGGTCACCCACAGCGGTCATGGCTTCGGCCAGCTCATCCAGTGCCGCGCCGCCGCCCCGCTCGGCAGCCTCCTTCAGGAAGGCGGCATACATGAACCGGAAGCCCCCGCCACCGGTACCGATTTCTTCCTGCATGCGCACGATCTGCCCCAGGTACAGGCGGGCATAGCGTGCCTCCCCCTGCGTGGGCAGGCGCTGCAGACGGCGGGCCAGTCCGCGCACGGCACGGACGCCGACCCACGGCAGTGGCGCGCGAAGCATGATGTTGGCGCTCTTGCGAATCGATGGCCCGACCACACGGGCATGGTCAATCGCCGAGGGCGTCGCCACCGGGTAGTACATCAGCCCCTTGGGGGCCAGCGCACCGCGCACAAACCGGGCCCGCTGCAGATCCTCGGCAGAACAGCGCTGCGGCGACTGGAAAACCGGGTCGCTGATCAGGTAGTCCCCGCCCTCACGGCCGTAGACGATCAGGTTGTGCGCATTGAAATGAAAGCGCATGGCCTTGGGAAAGTACGGCAGCCAGTACACCGACGCCTGCAGGCCGACGATCTGCCCGGATTCGAGGGCGTGATCCAGTGCCTGCATGCCCGCCGCCGGGTTGCGGAATCGTTGCTGTTCCCAGCGCACGCCAATCCGGCCCGCCAGCCAGCGGTAGATAAAGCCCGGCGGCATGCGATAGGTGGTCAGTGGCAGCTCATTGATTCGCAGGAAGGGGAAGTGCGCGAAGATCATCCCGCTCGACAGCCCCAGCACCATCGGCTCGCTGATCGACAGGCCGGCCTGCTCCAGCAGGATGGAGCTGACGCCGGTTTCGCAGTGCCCGGTATGGCGGTGCGTCAGAGGCAGTTCGATCATGCTTCGGCGACCGGATCGGGGCGCTGCAGCTGCGCTACGGTCAGGCCCAGCGCATCGGCATAGCGGGCCAGCAGCGCGGGCGACAGGCGGCTGAACACCGCGGGGCGCAGATGACGCCGCAGACGCCATTGCCAGATTCCGCTGGCCTGCGCCAGGGTGGGAATGTCCATCCGGCGTGCATACATGTGGAACTCCAGCGCGGAGGCCTCGCCGCGCAAGGCGCGGTCACGCGCGTCGGCTGCCAGCCGGTTGAATTCTTCCACCGCCAGCGTGTTCACCACGTCCTCGGCCTCCCAGCCGGTGGATGTGGCCACGGTATAGCGGCCGCGTTCATCAATGGCGTAGACCGCCCGTTTTTCCGCTTCGTAACCCGCGTTGTCGTCCTGCGGGACTTCAGAGATCTTCATGCATCATCGGCGGTCACCGCCCGCAGCAGAATCCACGCCGATGAAAAGCGGCCGCTTTCCGGCACGTAGCACAGCACTTTCTGCCCCGCCTTCAGGCGCCCGCTCCTGCGCAGGCCATCGACCAGCAGATAAAAGGATGCCGAACCAATGTTCCCGACATCGCCCAGGTTGGTGAACCAGCGTTCCTGCGCAATGGCGAAACCGATCTTGCGCATCCCGGCATCCACCTTCTCGTGGAAGTACTCCGAGGAATAGTGCGGCAGGAACCAGTCCACCTCATCCGCGCTCAGCGCATGCCGCTCCAGCACCCCCTGGAGGGCTTTCTCGACGGTCAGGCCAATGACGTGCTCGTTGAGCTGACGCACATCCTGACGGAAGGTCAGCGCACCGGTTTGCGCCGCAGCCAGCGGCGACTCGGCCTCGCGCCAGCCCTGCAGGCGCCCGGAAGCGGTCTTGTCGCCCCCGGCGTACATGCATACCGGCTGCTCATGCGCAAAGGAGCGCAGGTCAATCCATTCGATCGCCAGCGACAGCCCGGATGCGGCCGGGCGATCGGAAATCAGCAGGGCACCGGCGCCATCCGACAGCATCCAGCGCAAGAACACGCCGTCGAAGGCCAGCTCCGGCTCGGCCTCCATGCGCTCGGCGCGAGCATCGTATTCAGGCGAGAACTGGCCGGCCCGCATGTAGCTGGATGCGACCTCGGAACCGGTGGCGACGGCATTACGCGCCTGCCCGCTCATCACGGCCATCGCGGCGTAGCGCAGTGAGCCTACCCCCGCACAGCAGATTCCGGCAGCGGAAACCACCTCGCAGGGTCCCATCGCATCCAGCTCCCCGTGCACCATGACACCGTGACCGGGCGCCATCTGGTCCGGCGAACTGGTGCCGCAGGCCAGCACATCCACATCCGACAGTGCGATGTCGGCTTCGGCGGCAAGACGCCGGACGGCCTCGGCGGTCAGTTCGGCATTGTTGTGCGTCACCTCGCCGGTTTGCGGGTCCAGCGCGTAGTAGCGCTGGCGAATTCCGTTCTTGCGCAGTACCAGAGCGCGTTCACGGGCCGGACGCGACCCGACCACGCCCAGGATGCCTTCCATGGCATCGTTGCCAACCGGCTGATTCGGAAGGAAATGGGCGGATTCGCGAATGTACGCGGTAGTCATGCAAACTTCTCCATGCGATGGGTCGCGGACCCCGAGGGGGATTCCAGCTCCTGGGCCCGCTGCGCCACGCGCTGCCGCGCCACCATGCCGATCAACCGGCGCAGCAGCATCGACAGCGGCACCACGGTGACGATCAGCGTGAGCAGAAAAACAAGGTAGATGATCAGAATCGGGCGACGGGTCAAGGCGCCGCGGGGGCCTCCCAGACGTACCAGGCGCCCCCAGATGCGGAAGCTGCGTTTGGCGATCTTCTCACTGGCCGCAAGCCCCGGATCCGCCTTCACCGCCTGCAGCCCCTGCAGTAGCGGTCGTCCATCCAGCAGCTCCGGCTGCGTGAGCGCCGCCACCAGTGCACGCCCGAAACGGGCGGCGGCAGTGATCTGTGCGTCCGAAATGCCGGCACGGGGGAAACCCCAGAATGCGCCCTTGCGCCCGGTCAGCATCCAGCGTGGCGTGGTAACAAAGGTCGCCATCGCCGGCCCGGGGTCCACCAGGGCGATGTGGTCACAGTGCAGGGCCCCGGCCTCCGCCAGCATGTCCTGCACATCCAGATGGGCCTGGGTCCACATATTGCGGCAGGCGGTCAGTGTGACCACCGGCTTGCCACGCAGCAGGGCCTTCCCGGGGGCCGACTGCATGAATGCGGTCAGCGCCGGCGCCGGAGACAGAAACCACACCGGATAGCCGAGGATGATCAGGTCCGGCTCGTGCTTCACCGACCACGGCTCCAGCGCCGGGGGGATGCGCGCAACGGTTTCGGGGAAGGTGTCCAGAAAGGTCCAGAAGGGCCACGGGAAGGGGTATTCACCGGTGTGATGCAGCTTCAGGCGCTCGACCTGATGTCCGGCCGCCACGAGCGGCGCCACGACGCTGTCCAGCACCCGGCTCAGCTGCCCTGTCTGCGAGTACTCGACGACAAGTACCCGTTTCCCCTCGCCTGCCATTTCTCTCCCGCTCCCCTGCGTTGACCGTTGGGTGTGATCGATTGCCCCTCATTCGCGCTAAAGTTTATCGGAAAGGCCACTGCCGAATGCAGTCGCCGCCAACAGATTTGCGGAGGGCAAGTTGACGACGCCGAACCCGGCCATCGCAATCACTGCGATGACGACAACCAGCGCGCTTGGCGCGGGCATCCCGGCACTGCGTGCCGCCCTGAGCGAAGAACGCTCGGCCCTTCGGCCCACGCCGGTGATTCAGGACACCCAGCCCCCAGGCTTTGTGGGCGCAATCGAGCTGCTGGACACGACCTTCCTGCCTACAGAGCTGCAGCCCTGGGACTGTCGCAACAACCGGCTGGCCTGGCTGGCCCTGCAACAGGACGACTTCCTGCAGAGTGCACAACGCGCGGTTGCACGCCATGGCGCTGACCGGGTGGCGGTTTTCCTCGGCACCAGCACCTCCGGCATTGCCTGCACGGAAATCGCCTACGCCGAAGCCGCCCGCGACTCCGACCTGAGCACACTGCCGGCCTGGTACGACTACACCCACACCCACAATATCCACTCGGTGTCCGCATTCGTCAGCGCTGTCACGGGGGCACGGGGACCGAGCCATACGATATCGACGGCCTGTTCTTCCAGCGCCAAGGTTTTTGCCACCGCCAGTCGCGCCTTGCGCGCCGGTCTGTGCGATGCCGCCATCGTTGGCGGGGTCGATACGCTGTGCCTGACCACCCTGTTCGGCTTTCACGCCCTGCAGCTGGTCTCGGACGCCCCCTGCCGGCCGGCCGATGCGGACCGCAAGGGCATCTCCATTGGTGAAGCCGGCGGTTTTGCCCTGCTGGAACCCGGCGGCGAAGCCGCATGCGGGGAGTTGCTGGGCACCGGTGAAAGCAGCGACGCCTACCACATGTCCTCGCCCGACCCGGAAGGCCGCGGCGCAATGGCCGCCATGCAGCAAGCGCTGGACCGCGCCGGCAAGACCGCCGCGGAGGTCGACTACGTCAACCTGCACGGGACCGGCACCCGGGTCAATGACGCCGCAGAAGACGCTGCCGTCAGCGGCCTGCTTGGCAATACCACTCCCTGCAGCTCAACCAAGGGCTGGACCGGGCATACCCTGGGCGCAGCCGGCATCACCGAAGCGGTCATCTGCCTGCTGTGCCTGCAGGACGGGTTCCTGCCCCGCAGCCTCAACACCCGGACACGCGACCCGGAGCTGCAGGCCAACATCCTGATGCACAGCGAAAACCGCCGCCTGCGCACCGCGCTGAGCAATTCCTTTGGCTTTGGCGGCACCAACTGCAGCCTGCTGCTGGGGGCCGCGCCATGAGCCTGAAGATTGGCGTGCGCGCCTGGGGTCTGGCCGCCCCCGGGCTCAGCAACTGGGAGGCGGCCCTGCCTGTCCTGCAGGAACTGACGGCCATCCCGACTGAGGAAGAGTTCCGCTATGCCCCGCCGGACAAGTTGCCGCGCAACGAACGCCGCCGGGCCACCCGCATCACCCGGCTGGCGTTCAGCGCCTGTGCGGACGCGCTGCGCGAGCAGCCTGCTGACACGGCAGCGCGGCTGAACACCGTGTTTGCCACCTGCAGCGGCGACATGGATACGCTAGACGGCATCTGCCGCGCCCTGGCCCAGCCCGAGATCGCCCTGTCACCGCTGCAGTTCCATAATTCGGTGCACAACGCCACCGCCGGCTACTGGAGCATCGCCAGTGCCGCACATGGCGCCTCCACCAGCATCTCCGCGCATGACGGCACCTTCGCCGCGGGGCTGCTGGAGGCCGCAACCCAGATTGCCGACGACCCTGCGACCGAGGTGCTGCTGGTCTGTTATGACATCCCCCCGCCCCAGCCCCTGCAGCAGGGCCGGCCGGTGACCCAGCCCTTCGCGGTGGCCCTGCTGCTGGGCACCGCGCCAGCAGGTGATTGGCAGCTCACCCTCGACAGTAAAGCGGCGGGCACCGAAACCACCCTGCCGGAGCCGGCGTGGGAGCAACGTCGGCTGGACAATGCCGCTGCCCGCAGCCTGCCGCTGCTGCATGCCATCGCCCAGGGAAAACCCGGCGACAGTGACCTGCCTGCAGCCAGCGGCCTGCTGCGTGTGAGCTGCAAACCCCGGCCGAAATGACTACGGCCGCAGCGTCGCCAGCACCGCGCCTGGCGCAGCGATTGAACCGGGGCTGGCGCATCCTGGCA